>JAQBZT010000169.1 GCA_027622355.1 bacterium
CCCTTTTTTGGATGGGTCAAGGGGCAGGAAGCGGGCCGGGGGGGGAGAAGAACGGGGAGGGAGGCGAACATAACACGAAAAATCTTAATTCTTCATTTGTATCGGGGCATTAACGAAATTATTAGCACTCTATCTATAGGAGTGCTAATTTCCTGTTGACAGCGCAAACAATAGGGTTTATACCAAGCAACGTGGCGAATAACAGAAATATGAGTCGGGTTGACTCAACCTTTGAGTCATAACGGTAGGCCTCGCGGGGAGTAAAAAAAACTCCTGCCGGGGCGGGTTTTTACATCCAGGTTTTTACATCCAGACACAGAAGGAGAAGGAAGAAGATGGCCAAGGTGAAGACCAAGATTCAACCTTTGCAGGATCGCCTCCTGGTCAAGCGCGTTGAGGAGGAAGAGGAAGCGCAGGGGGGCATTATTATTCCCGATTCGGCCAAGGAGAAGCCGCAGGAAGGCGAAGTCGTGGCCGTGGGCCCGGGAAAGGTGACCGACGATGGCAAAAGGCAGGTGATGGAGCTCAAGCCTGGCGACCGCATTCTCTTTGCCAAATACGCTGGCACCGAGGTGAAAGTGGAGGGTGAGGAATATCTCATCATGCGGGAGGACGACGTGCTGGCCGTCACACGCTAGGACGCCGCTGCCTGAGAGACGCAAACCAAAAGGGAGAGTGAAAAACGATGTCCAAGATTATTCTTTTTGATGAAGAAGCCCGGCAGAAGATCAAACGGGGCGTGGACCAGCTGGCCAACGCAGTGAAGGTCACCCTCGGTCCTCGCGGCCGCAACGTGGTTATTGACCGCAAGTTCGGCTCCCCCACCTCCACCAAGGACGGCGTTACGGTGGCCAAGGAGATCGAACTCGAAGATCATTTCGAAAATATGGGCGCCCAGATGGTGAACGAGGTCGCCAGCAAGACCTCCGACGTGGCCGGCGACGGCACCACGACGGCGACTGTTCTGGCCCAGGCCATCTTCCAGGAAGGCCTGCGCAACGTGACGGCCGGCGCCAACCCGATCGACCTCAAGCGCGGCATTGATGAAGGCGTGGAGGTGGTTGTCGCGGAGCTCCGCAAGCTCTCCAAGCCGGTCAAGGACAAGAAAGAAATCGCCCAGGTCGGCACCATTTCGGCGAACAACGATCCCACCATCGGCGACCTCATCGCCGAGGCCATGGACAAGGTCGGCAAGGACGGCGTCATCACCGTCGAGGAAGCCAAGTCCATGGAAACCTCGCTCGACATCGTCGAGGGCATGCAGTTCGACAGGGGATACCTCAGCCCCTACTTCGTGACGAATCCCGATCGGATGGAAGCGGTTCTGGAAGAGCCTTACATCCTCTTCCACGAGAAGAAGATCAGCAACATGCGCGATCTGCTTCCCCTTCTCGAGAAAATCGCCAAGCTGGGCAAGCCGCTCCTCATCATCGCCGAGGACGTCGAGGGCGAGGCCCTGGCCACCCTCGTGGTGAACAAGCTGCGCGGCACGCTGAACGGCTCGGCCGTCAAGGCGCCCGGCTTCGGCGATCGCCGCAAGTCGATGCTCGAGGACATGGCGATCCTGACCGGCGGCAAGGTCATCACCGAAGACCTCGGCATCAAGCTCGAGAACGTGAGCCTGGAGGACCTCGGCCATTGCAAGCGCGTGACCATCGACAAGGACAACACCACCATCATCGAGGGCAAGGGCAAGGCCAAGGACATCGAGGGCCGCGTCAAGCAGATTCGCAATCAGGTTGAAGAGACGACCAGCGACTACGACCGCGAGAAGCTCCAGGAGCGGCTCGCCAAGCTGGTGGGCGGCGTGGCCGTCATCAACGTCGGCGCTGCGACCGAGACCGAGATGAAGGAGAAGAAGGCCCGCGTCGAGGACGCCCTGAACGCGACCCGCGCGGCGGTCGAGGAAGGCGTCGTGGTCGGCGGCGGCGTCGCTCTCGTGCGGTGCCGCAAGGCCCTCGCCAACTTGAAGCTCGAGGGCGATCGCCAGGTCGGCATCCGGATTCTCTCGCGCGCCCTGGATGAGCCCCTCCGGCAGATCGCGAACAATGCGGGCGCCGAAGGCTCCCTCGTCGTCGAGCACGTCGAGAAAGAGAAAGGCAACGTGGGCTACAACGCGGCCACGATGAAGTATGAGGACCTCGTCAAGCAGGGTATCATCGACCCCACGAAGGTGACTCGCTCCGCGCTGCAGAACGCGGCTTCCGTGGCGGGCCTGATGCTCACGACCGAGTGCGTGATTTCGGACAAGCCGGATAATAAATCCGGTGGTATGCCCGATATGTCCGGCGGTATGGGCGGCATGGGCGGCATGGGCATGTAAGAAGCACCCGATTCTGCTTTGCCAGGGGGGAGCTCTTCGGGGCTCCCCCCTTTTTTTGTTTTTTGGGCGTAAAGTGGCTTCTTGAAGGAAATGGGCCTAATTTCTTAAGATGTGAGCGGGTACACAGGTGCCGCCGCTTTTTCATCTGCCGCGGGCAACTCCCGGGCGGATGGTCGGGACATGATCATGGACAAGCGCAGGGGGCCGCTCTTTCTGCCCTTGCTTCTTTCGGCGATTCTGCACGCGGTTTTTTTCACGGCGCTGAGCCTGGAGTATGTCTGGCCGGTGACGGTTTCGGCTCGAAAGCCCATCTCCGTCCGCATCATTCCCGATGCGCTTCCCAAGCCCAAAGAGGTCATCCCGCCCAATCCAGAGAGCCGCTTTCTCTCGGACGCCAACCGGCGCGAGAGCGGGAAGGGCCCGAAGAAGACCGGGAAGCCCAGTCTCCGCCGCGAGGAGGAGGAAAAACTCCCCGCCCGGCAGGGTGCGCCGGACGTCAAGGTGCCCCAGGTGGCCGCCCTTTCCCCGCCGCCCGCGCCAAAGCCTGCGCCGCCTGTCCCGAAGGCGGTGCGCCCTGCGCCGGAGCCTCCCGAGAAAAAAGAAGAAGCCAAGAAGCCGGCCGAGGCGGAAAGGAAAAAGACCGCCCCTCCGCCCGAGAAGGTGAAGGCGCCGGAAAAGCCCGCGCCCCCTCCGCCCGAGAAAAAGGCGGAGAAGAAAAAGCCGGTCCAGATAAAAACCGTTCAGAAGGAAAAGGCCCCGCCCGAGAAAAAGCCCGAGAAGAAAGAAGAGATCAAGGTCGCCTCCCTGCCGCCCCCGCCGAAGCCGCCCGCCCCCAAGGCGCCCACGCGCGATCCGCTCGCGCTCTTCCGCCCCCGCCCCAAGGGAAGCGGCCGGCCGAATGCGCCCAACCTCAGCCTGACCGACGAGGAGGCCGAGCGCATCGCCAAGGCGGCGCGCGAGCGGGATCTGAAAAAAGAGGGAGAAGAGGGCGATGTCGTTTCGCTCGACACGCGGAACTTCAAGTATGTTTCCTACTTCGCCCACATCAAGCGGAAGATTCAGGCCGCCTGGAGTTGGCCGCAGGAAGCGCAGAATTTCGGCGGGAAGCTCACCCTGAAATTCGTCCTCCGCTCGGACGGCACCCTCTCGCGGGTGGAACTCCAGAGCTCATCGGGCTACCGCATCCTGGACGATGAGGCCATCGCCGCCGTGACGAAGGCGGCGCCCTTCCTGCCGTTTCCGCCGGGCTTCGGCCGCAAGATTCTCCCCATCGAGGGGAACTTCATCTACGAGCGGACAACAAGAGGCCTGGGCGGCTGAGGCCGACGTTTTTTGTCCCGCGCTCTTGCGGCCCGCTTCATTTCCCCCTTTTTCATGGAGTATGCTGTCCCCCATCCGGTTTTTCTGGCCGTATGCCGAAAACGCAGGGCCGGAGATTGCAATGATGCGAAAAGGAGGCACCATGGCCACGAAAACCAAAAGAAAGGCCGCCGGAAAGAGCGTTGACCGCAGATTTCGCGCCACCTACGACAAGGACGTGAAGTGGCAGGCCGGCAAGGCGAACGAGCTCCTGACCCTGCCGCCCGGCATTCAGGTCAAGATATTCGCCTACGATCCGGTGATGAAGCGGATCGACATGAAGGTGAAGTTTCCGAAGGGCTACGTCGAACCCGTGCACGTTCACAAAAGCTGGCATTCGATTCTCGTGACGAAGGGCCGGATGTGCGTCGCCGGCAAGGACCTGCGCCCCGGGGATTACGTGTTCGGCTGGGATCTGCCCCACGGCCCCTACGAGTATCCCGACGGCTGCGAGGTCTTCGTCGTTTTCATGGGCGAGGGCACTCAGCACAAGTGGGAGGAAACCGACTACCTGACCCACAAGACGAAGTGGCGGGCGAAGACCAGCACCGGAAAGAAAGCCGTGGCCCGCGGCCAAAGCGCCCGCAAGAAAGTGCTCGCCAAAAAGAAAACGTCGAAGAAGGAAACCGCCCGGCGGAAGGCCCGGTAGATGAGTTCGTTGCGAATCGCGGTCATTGGCGCCGGCGCCTGGGGAACAGCGCTCGCGGACGTGTTCGCCGAAGCCGGCCACGAGGTCACGCTGTGGGTGTTCGAGGCTGATCTTTGCGCGCGCATGACGGCGGACCGGGAGAACGATGTCTACCTTCCCGGCGCCGCGCTGCAGCCGGGCCTCCGCTTCACCTCGGATCTGGCCGAGGCGGCCTCCGCCGGGCAGGATCTCCTCCTCAGCGTCATGCCGAGCCACGTCGTCCGGCGGGTGTGGGAGAAGCTCGCCCACGCCGTTCACGAGGACGCCCTCATCGTCAGCGCGACGAAGGGGATCGAGGCGGGCTCCCTCTCGTTGCCGACGCAGATCATCTCCGAGCTCACGGCCAAGCTGAGGGAGTACACCCCCCGGCTCGCCTGCATCTCGGGTCCCACCTTCGCCCGCGAACTCGCCGAGCGCCGTCCCACCGCCGTCACCGCCGCCGCGCCCGAGATGGCCGACGCCGAGCGCGTCCAGGCGGCCCTGAGCGCCGGGTGCCTGCGCGTCTACTCGGCGGCCGATCCGATCGGGGTCCAGCTCGGCGGCGCCCTCAAGAACGTCATTGCCCTTGCGGCCGGCATCTCGGACGGGCTCGAGCTCGGCTACAACGCCCGGGCGGCGCTCATCGTGCGCGGCCTCGCGGAGATGACCCGCCTCGGACTCGTCATGGGGGGCCAGGCGGAAACCTTCGCCGGCCTCGCTGGGATGGGCGATCTCGTCCTCACCTGCACGGGGGACCTCAGCCGCAACCGCTCCGTCGGGAGGAGGCTTGGCCAGGGGGAGAAGCTCGACGACATCCTCTCGGGGATGAGCGCCGTCGCCGAGGGCGTCGCCACCGCCCCCGCGGCGGTCGAACTCGGGCAGAAATACCGCACCGAGCTTCCCATCTGCGAGCAGGTCCACGCCGTCCTCTTCGAGGGCAAGGAGCCCCAGGCGGCCGTCCGGGAGCTGATGGCCCGCCCCCCGCGGGCCGAGGGGGTCTAGGGGGACTTCATTTAACTAGCTGAAATCATTCCCAATAAAAAATTTACCAAAAAGGCTTGCATCCTCATCCCTTCCGATATATATTCCTTTTTAAGATATATCGCGATTTAATAGAGAGGGTTTTCTCATGAGCGACATTGCCCGATTGACCGCCCTGGAAATGCTGGTCCTCTCCGTTCTGGTTGATGGCGAGAAGTATGGCCTCCAGATTGCGAGTGCAGTGGAAGAGGATTCTGAAGGACGCAAGAAGATATCAGTCGGTTCTCTTTATCCGGTGCTTCATCGGCTGGAGAAAAAAGGGTTCGTAAAATCCCGTTGGGGAGAAGCCACCGAAGAAAGGGCCGGAGCGCGGCGCAGATATTATATAATTACTGCCTTGGGTGAGACGAGTTTGTCGGAAGCCCAAAAAGTTTTCTCGCGTTTGTGGAATTTGGATTTGGGGACTGCCTATCATATCATTCTGTCGCGCCTTTGGAATTTTGAAACGAGGACGGTCTGATGTCTTTCTGGAGATATTTGGAGCGACTAAAGAAAGAACGGGAGCAACAAGAAAAAAACCTTAGATTTTCTACATTGTCTACTCAACATCATTACGTCTCAGACCTCACAGTTGAGTTCAGGAAGTCGCTTTTGAGGACACATTCTGTAAATAAAATCGTAGAAGAGCATGCAAGCCCTTATCGAGATTTTCAGCGCGGAGTTATGCAGTCAATAAATTTAGCAGGAGCAAATTCGGTAAATAAAATCGTGCAAGAGCACATGCGACATTATCAAGAACTTATAAATAGAATTATCCATTCAGTTGATCCGATAAACATGGCAAGAAAAGAAGTTGAACAAAATGCAAAGATGTTCAACGAAACGCTTAATGCGCACCGAAGAGCGGCAAGTTGGATCAATGAGACTTTTAATGCGACGCATAAAACCAGTAAAAATATTGAAAGAATCTATCGAGTTCCTAGAAGTCGGAAAAAGAAAAACGATAAAAGTAATATTAATGAGGAAATTCATTTTCGATCAACCAGGATGTCGCGGGCGATAGATTTTTTTGGTAAGGCAATTCCTGGTAATTATTATCGAGAAGCATGGATCGGAGATTGTCATGAAATGCGAAATCAAATGATTCAAGAAGGATACCATCCTTTTTGGGTCGAGCTTCGAACTACTTTCAACATCTGGCTTATGCTCAGAAGTTTGTTGAGAATTAAGATTTCAGATTTCGGCGAGCCTGACAAACAACGAAAAACTGGAAAATAATGTAATTCGAATTTCCTTTCGGATACGCGCCCCCCCGGCCGCTCCCCCATCCCAACCTTCCCCCAAAGGGGGAAGGGGCAAAGCACCTCAA
>JAQBZT010000170.1 GCA_027622355.1 bacterium
GGGTGAGTCGAAGACTCACCCGCCTCGCGATAAGCCAACCGCCGCTGGCCCAGTTCGATGAACCCTTCCCGCATCCGAGCCAAAGAGAACTCCCTGCCTGGACGTCCTCACCCTCGGGTGAACTCCCGGTTCTTCACACCACCCGGTCGATCACGGCCTTCAGATCCGCCTTTGAGCGCACACCGACAACCTGCTCCACGGCATCTCCGCCTTTGAAGATGATCAGGGTGGGGATTCCGCGAATGCCGAACTTGGTCGGGGTCGAGGGATTGTCGTCAATGTTCAACTTGCCCACCTTCAGTTTCCCGGAATACTCTGCCGCAAGGGCCTCCACCGTGGGCGCAATCATCTTGCAGGGTGCGCACCATTCGGCCCAGAAATCCACCAAGGTCGGGGTATCCGATCCGAGCACCTCGCTGTCGAAATTCTGATCGGTAAAATCCTGAAGATTTTCTGCCATTTCCATATCTCCGACAACCAAAAGTGAAAGATGAGGGCGAAGAGGGGCGGGGAACCCCATGAAGACGTGCGGTCTCCATCCATGACTCTAGTCAAACCGGGAGAGGATTGCAACGCGCCCACCCGGCCACTGTCCCCTTGGACACGGCCCGCCGGAAAAGGATTCGCCCGTCCCGGGAAAGTGCGGATTACTCCCGTTTATCCACAAACCGGGGGGAGTAATTGAGGTTCGGGCGGTAGGCGCTCAGCGCCTTTCCCTTCTTGGAGATGTGGCCCAGGAGGCCGCGAACCTCCTCCCTTCGCCCCTGCAAGCGAGCGGCGATGGCCTGTTCCAATTCCTGTATCCGTGAGATGCGCCCGCGCACGCTGCCCAGCGCCTCGTTCGTCCGTGCCAGCTCGCCCTCGGACAACGCTGCCTGCTCCACCCTCTTCCAGAGGGATTGCGAGGCGCTTGTACGGGATTCGATTTCCCGCTGCAGGGCTTCTTTCTCCTGGAGCAATTCTGCCAGACCTGCCAGATCGGGCCTGCCCAGCAATTCCATCTCCTGCTCGCAAATCACCGCCAACGCGCCCAAAAGGCGCTGATCTTCCTCGACGAAAAGATCAACTTCCTTCAACAAAGAGATGAAATTCGCCATCCTTTTCTCCAACAGAAGAGCGAACGGCAAAAATCCGGCAAACCCGGAGTCTTTCCATCAACCAGGGATTGTTTTTTCTCCCGCCGTTTGACCCAACCCCCGGAAAATTCATTGATCGCTTCCGTTTCATATGTATGATAACCGGATGGGGGGGGCAACAGGAACACACTCCCTTTTCAGTCTCATCGCTCCCCACGGGAGCCCTTCGACAAGAGAAACCGAATGAGCGGCGGGCAAAAATCGTTTTCCGGGCGTGTTCTCCTGGCCGAGGACGACCCCATGAGCCGCCTCGCCACCCAGGAGATGCTCTCGTTCCTCGGCTGCCGGGTAGAGGCCGCCCCGGACGGTCTCGAGGCCTTCGCGCACTACGAAGCCTCCGAATTCGATTTGATCATCCTCGACATCTCCATGCCCGGACTGGACGGGTTCGAGACCGCCCGCCGAATCCGAAGCAGCCAAAAGCCCGGCTCGCAAAACATCCCCATCGTCGCGATGACGGGGCATGACGACCCCGAACAACAAAACGCCCACCGGGCCGCCGGAACGAACGACCTCCTCCTGAAGCCCGCCACCCTTTCGGCATTGAGTGAAATCCTTGAGCGGTGGCTCTCCTCCCCGTGCGAGAAGCCAAGCGAGCGGCAAGGCGGATATCCCCCCTCCGCCGACGACGCGGAGGCGGAGGGGCTCTATCTCCCCCCCCTTCTCGAGCTCGCCGCACTTCAAGGGCCCGGCGAAAGCGACATCATCCAGGAATTGGCCAACATCTTCCTGAAGGAAATGCCCTCCCGGCTGTCCGTCCTGTCCCAGGCGCTGGGAGAGAAAGACTTCCTGCGGCTCGAAGAGGCGGTCCATACCATCAAGGGCTCCTGCGGCGTGATCAGCGCGCTTCGCATGGCCGCGCTCTGTGAAATTATCGAAGAAAGCACCAAGGAAAAAGAAAATCATGCCATCGAACGGCACATTCGCTCGCTACATGAAGAATACACGCGGGTCGAAAAACAGCTGGCGGCCAAGCCCTGGAAAACCGCGCGCCCTGACATCCCTTGCGGAGCGGCCCGCCGGCCCGACACGAGAGCCTGAGAGATGAACCCCACCATTCGAGTGCTGATCGTCGAAAACTCCGACTTGATGCGGAGCCTTTACGTGCGGCTTCTCGCGCAGAACCCGGCCATCGAGGTGGCCGGCGAGGCGAAGAATCTCGCCGCCGCGCGCGAGATGACCCTCTCCCTCCGGCCCGACGTCATCCTTCTTCAAATCCAAATGCTGGACGAGGAAACTTTTACATTCCTCAAATCCCGCATGGCCCTCTCGCCCATACCCGTCATCGCGCTCGGCGCACCCGAAAATCCCGGCAACCTGCCGTATGCCGAATGCGGCGTCGTCGGCTTTCTGCGGAAACCAGTGGCCATCATCGGGATGGAGCTGGCCCTGTTCCGGGATGAACTCATCCAGGAAATACAGTCCGCGGCGCATCCGCACCCGGACCGCGGCGCACCCGCCGCGGCATTCGGCGGCACTGTCGTCGCCATCGGCTCCTCGACCGGGGGAACAGAAGCCCTCCGGTCCATTCTGTCCCGGCTGCCCGCGACGTTTCCGCCCATCGTCATCGTCCAGCACATGGCCGCCCATTTTATCGGCCTGCTGGCGAACTCGCTCGATTCCCTCTCCCCGCTCTCCGTCCAGGAGGCCCGGCCCGGCGACAGGCTCCGGCCCGGCAACATATACCTCGCGCCCGGCGATTTGCACATGACCATCCGGAAAATCGGGGGAGACTACGAGGTCCGCCTTCAGGGCGGGCCGAAAGTATGGGGTTGCCGACCGAGCATTGATTTGCTCTTCGAGTCCGTCGCCCAGAGCGCCGGGAAAAATGCCGTGGGCGTCATCCTGACGGGGATGGGACGCGACGGCGCCAGGGGCCTGGCGCAGATGAAATCAGCCGGAGCCGCCACCTTCGCCCAGGACGAGGAGAGTTCCGTCGTCTTCGGGATGCCGAAGGAAGCCATCAAGGCGGGCGGCGTGGACAAGGTCGTCGGGCTTGCGGATATGCCCCGCCAGAGGCAGCTCGCTATCCCCGAATCTCTTGCTCGGCTTCATCCAAGGGAATTTCCTGAGCCAAAACCTGCCGTCGCTTTACGCCATCCGCCGGGCCGATGACCCCTTCCGCCTCCATCCGCTCGATCATCCGGGCCGCGCGGTTGTAGCCCACGCGAAGGTGGCGCTGGAGCAGCGAGATCGACGCTTCCCGGGTGCGGGCCACAAGGGCAACCGCCTCGTCGTACCTCTCATCGAATTCATCCTCATCGGCCTCACTATCGGCCGAGGCCTTCTCGGGCTCCGCGAAAATCTTCTCCTGGTACACGGCGGGCCCTTGCGCCTGCCAGTGCTCGACCAGATGGCGGATCTCCTTTTCGGCGACGAAGGCGCCATGAATCCGCATGGGGGAGGAGCTCCCCGGCGGAATGAAGAGCATGTCCCCCTTGCCGAGGAGCCGATCGGCCCCGTTGGCATCCATGATGGTGCGCGAGTCCGTCCGGCTGGCCACCCGCAGGGCGATGCGCGAGGGGAAATTCGCCTTGATCAGGCCGGTCAGAACATCCACCGAGGGCCGCTGGGTGGCCACCAGCAGGTGGATGCCCGCCGCCCGCGCCATCTGCGCCAGCCGGGCGAGGGAATCCTCCACCTCCCGGGATGAGACCATCATCAAATCGGCCAGCTCATCAATGACCACCACGATGTAGGGCAGGAAATCCTCTTCCCCCACGCTGGCGATGTTTTCATCCAGGTCCAGCGACCGGGCCAGCCGCCTCCGGCTCTCCTTCTCGCCCAGCCGCTCGAACAACCTCGCGTTGTAGCTCTCGATGCTGCGCACCCCCACCCGGCTCATCACCTTGTAGCGCCGCTCCATCTCCGCCACGACGCCGCGAAGCGCGGAAGCCGCTTTCTTCGGATCGGTCACCACGGGCACCAGCAGGTGGGGCACACCCTCATAGATCGAAAGCTCGAGCATCTTCGGGTCGATCATCAGCATCCGCACCTCGCGCGGCATGCATTTGACCAGAAGGCTGCAGATCATCATGTTGAGGAGAACGCTCTTCCCCGAGCCCGTCGTCCCCGCGATCAGAAGGTGCGGGATTTTCGCCAGATCCGTCAGCGTCGTGCGGCCCAGGACATCCACGCCCAGCCCCACGGTCAGTTTCTCCCGCGCCTCCCGGAATTCCCGGGAGCCGATCATCTCCTTCAGATAGACGGCGTTGCGCTTCTCGTTGGGAATCTCGATGCCCACCACCGAGGTTCCGGGAATCGGCGCCACCACGCGCACGCTGAGCGCCGAGAGGGCGCGGGCCAGATCGTCCGAGAGCGAGGCGATCTTGGCCACCTTGATGCCGGCCGCCGGCTTGAACTCGTAGATCGTGATCACCGGGCCGGTGTTGACCTGAACCACCTCGCCCTCCACCCCGAACTCCCGGAGGGTCTTCTCCAGCAGCCTGGATTTCTCCTCGAACCTCTCGGTTTCCACGCCGGAGAATCTTCGGGGCGGCTCCGAAAAAAGATCCACCTCGGGAAGCGTATAGCCTCCCCGCTTTTCGGCGCCCGGGCGCTTCGCCCGCTTGCCGGAGGCGACGAGCAGGCCCTCTTCCTTGACGATGGATTCATCCTCGATCCGGACAATCTCCGGATTCTCATCGAACGCCGCCGTGCGGACGCGGGAGCCTCCCTCCGGCAGGGCGGGCCCGGGGCGCGCATCCCACCCGTGTGCGGGGGCGCCTTCGCCGCCAATGGGCTCAATTTCGGGCGCATCCTCCCGGCGGGGGGCTGCGGAACCGTTCCGCCCCGGTGCGGCGGCAGGGGTCTTTTCCGCCGAGATATCTTCGAGCCCCTCGCCGATGGAATCACCCTTCCCGAGCCGGTCCGGCGGAACCTGTGCGGCCCGTTCCGGATTGCTCCGGGCACGGCCGATGCGCAAGCCGTTTCCGTGAGAAGCCTGGTGGAGTTCCACCCCCTGCCCCTCCCGGTCACCTTCTGAAACCTCTTCCCGGGGGAGATTCGCCGCCCTCGGGGGCATGGGAATTTCCGGCGGAGAAACTTCCGGCAGGGAAATCTCGCGCGCAGGAGTCTCCACCCAAGGCGCATGGTCCGGGCGGGCGGCGGCAGGGCCCGGAATCGGCAGGGCGGGGCCCTGCGAGAGCTGCATGTCTTTCGCGGCCATGAGCGCGCCCAGGGAAGGCTCGTCCTTGAGGCGATCCGCTGAGCGGGCGTTTTCTTTTTCGGGTTTTCCCGCTTTCCCGCTCCTCCGGAAGAGAGAAAACTTCCCGGCGAAGATGCCGGCCGACGTCTCTTCGGCCAAAGCAGGCGCCGGCCCGATCTCTTCGGGCCCGGCCCCCGCATCGGACACCTCTCCCAGCGCCGGTCCCTCGGCCGCGAGCGACTCGCGGTAGGCCAGCGCGCGTGCTTTCCCCTGCCGGGCTTCCCGCCGAAGCTTATCGCGCGCCGAGCAGGCTCCCGCCCATAGGCGCCGCCCCCCGCTCTGCAACCCCGCCGCTGTCCAGCGGAACGAGAGGCGAACCGCGCGCCAGAGCCAAGGCCCGGCACGGCGCCCGAGCCAAACGGGCGCAGAGAGCACGGCGGCGAACAACTGGTTCAGGGGCAGGCCCGTGGTTGCCACCAGGGCCGCGAGGAAAATCCCCACGAGGACGATTACGCTCCCCGCGCTGCCCAGCGCGCCCAGCAGCAGGGAGGAAACGCTGTAACCCACCCAGCCGCCGGCGAGAACCGCGCTGCCGAAGAGCGGATCGATTTCAAAAATCTTGTAGAAAAGACCGCAGCCACTCAGCGTGGCCACCAGCCAGCCCAGGCCGCGCCATCCGGGCCACCAGGAGAAATAGCCGGCGAACGTCGCCACACCCCATACGAGAACGGCGACCGGGACGAGAAAAGAGAAGGTGGCGAGAAGATGCACCAGGCCGCCCGCCACGTAGGCGCCAACGAGGCCGGCGAAGTTCTGAACCACCCACCCCTCGCCCACGCGATCGTTCCAGGAAGGATCCGTGGAGTTGTAGCTCCAGAGGGCAAGCGCGAAAAAGAGCGCTCCTGCCACCAGAAGGAGGCCGAAAACCTCATGGATGCGTTCGGAATATGGAGAAAGGTCCTGCTTGCCCGGGTTTCGCGGTGCCATAGTCCAACTCTCTGGACAGGCCTCCACCCCTTCCCCGGGAGGGGCAGGGATGCGAGCGCCATGGAAAACCTCGGGCGGAGGAACCTAGAAAACATATCACAATACAGGCGGGAAATACAAGAAATGATGGAACTTACCTTGAACGGCCCGGGAGATATCTAGCGGCGCCTCAGAATATCCTGCAGACCCCGTTCCAGCTCCCTGCCCAGATCCTTAATGACGTCCTGGGCCTTGGGGGATTTTTTGCCGAGTCCTTTCAGGACGCCCTTCAGCTCCTTGCCGACCAAATCCCCCGCCTTTCCACTGAGATCGGTGAGTTTTTTCCACACCTGCTTCAGGAGGGTCTCGACAACCTGCTGCCCGACGCCGTTCGAAGCCAGATCATCGAGCCGCCGCTTCAGTTTGAAGGAGACCGGA
>JAQBZT010000171.1 GCA_027622355.1 bacterium
CGCTGCCGCCGTCGGCCACGATCACCTCATGCGCACCTGCCAAGGCGCCCGGCCCCGCAAACAGGCTTGCGATGCGGGCAGCCTCGTTCAGCGCCGGAATCACGATGGAAATCTTCACGGCTTCCTCCTGGGCCGATGCCTTACGCAAAAATGTCTCAAAAAACACGGCATTGGGGCATATATTCTCACCCTATTTTCGGCCCGGTGTCGAACCGGAATTTTTACGCATGCATTATCAATGGATTATGGAGGCCCGCCCCCTTTTTTCAACCTGGCACATGATTTGCCTTTTATCTGGATGAGGGCTTGCAGACACAAGCGCCATCGCGGCCGGCTTGCTCCCCGGTCCGATGTGGCGATGTTACCGATGTGGACATGTTAAAGGAGGGGGGAAAATGGACATCAAACGAATTTTGACGCCGATTGATTTTTCTTCGCGCAGCCGAGACGAGATCCGTTGGGCCATTACCTTGTCCCGCAATTTCGGCTCCGAACTCCTTGTCCTGCACGTTGTTCCCGCCGAGGCGGCGGATGCGGCCTTGAAGGGAACCGGAAAGAGCTGGGACATCGTCCGCGCGGAGTTGATTGCCGAGGCGAGTCTCCTCGTTGATGAAGTTTGCCGGGAGCTTTCCGTGGCAGGCCTGGAGCATGAAGAACACATCGTCACCGGCGACCCGGTAGAGGAAATCCTGAAGACCACGCTAAGGGAAAAGGCCGACCTCATCGTTCTCTCTTCCCGGAGCCGGACGGGACTCTCCCATGCGCTTCTCGGGAGCGTCACCGAAGAGATCGTGCGGCGCGCGCCGGTGCCTGTCTTCACATTGAATCGCGAAACCACCGCCGAGGCTGCATGAGCGGGTTTGCGGGGCCGAAAAGTTTCCAGAAGGAGCATGGTCATGATGAAGAGAATTCTCGTTCCTCTCGATGGTTCGCCGCTGGCCGAGGAAATCTTGTCGCGGGTCCGCGATTTTGCGATGACCCAGGGCGCCCAGGTGATTCTGCTGCGCGTGGCGTTCGCACTGGTATTTCCCGGCTCCGACCCCTCGGAGAATCAGATCAAAGTGGTCGAAGAAGCCAATCTGTACGTTGACGAGATGAAGCGGAAACTCGAGGCGGAGGGCATGGAGGCGGAGGGCGTTGTCCGCTACGGATTTCCCGCCCAGGAGATTCTGGAGCATGCCGCCCGAAACAACATCGATCTCATCGCGATGGCCACACACGGCCGGAGTGGGCCGACGCGATGGGTTCTCGGCAGCGTGGCCGAGGAAGTGCTGCGCCATTCCCAGATTCCGGTCCTGCTATTTCGGGCGTCAAAGACAGCCGATAAAAAATACGTTCCCGGCTCGGCTTTCGCCCAGCCCAATTAAGGGGATCTGCCATGGCTAAATTCGCTCCCAAGAAAATTCTCGTGCCGATTGATTTCTCTAACTCCAGCTACTCCGCCCTTGAGGCCGCGACCGGGATCGCGGAGTTGCGCAACGCGGAGATCACCGTGATCCACGTCATGGCCGAACCGGCAACCTCGGTTCCCTACGAGGTCTACATCGACTGGGAAAAGGTCAAGTTGGAAATCAGGGCGGACGCCGAAAAACGGATCACCGAAATGTGCGAAAAGGGCTGCCCCGGCATCGCCTGCAAGAAGGAGCTGGTCTGGGGTGACGCCGCAACCGCCATCGCCGCGAAGGCCGAAGAGGAAGGCTACGACATGATCGTGATGGCCACGCACGGCCGGACCGGCCTGCCGCGGCTCTTCATCGGCAGCGTGGCCGAGAGCGTGATCCGCCATGTTCCCTGCCCGGTGCTGACCATCCGGGTGCCCGCCTGAGGAACCTCGGCAAGAGCCTCATGCCCTCTCCCCCCCCTCTCCGGGCCTGCCGGAGGGGGGGGGATTTTTTGCCGGTCCAGGAGTTGATCCCGGCCTCCAAGCCCGTATGATGGCGCCTCGGGAAGGGGAAGTTCCGCCTCCTGCAGATGCGGGGCGGCGCGTATACCCGAAAATTGTATAATCATCCTTTGTCGCCGCGCGTGCCCGAGGGAGCCCTTGCTGCGCCGGACATGGTTGCGGGATAGGAGAGTCTTTTGGCCAGGATCAAGCTCGAAAACCTCGTGAAAAAATTCGGATCGGTCACCGCCGTCGCCGGCGTGTCGTTCGACATCGACGACGGCGAGTTCATGATCATGGTCGGGCCTTCGGGCTGCGGAAAAACCACGACGCTCAACATGATCTCGGGACTGGAAACGCCCACCAGCGGCACACTCATGATCGGGGAGCGCCTCGTCAACGATCTCGACCCGGGCGAGCGCGGTCTCGGCATGGTCTTCCAGGACCTCGCTCTTTTTCCCCATATGACGGTTTTCGAAAACGTGGCCTTCGGGCTGCGGGTGAACAAGGTCGCTGACAGCGAGGTGCGCCAGCGCGTGCAGAAGGTGACGGAAACGATGAAAATTTCGCATCTCCTGTCCAAAAAACCGGGACAATGCTCCGGCGGAGAGGCGCAGCGCGTGGCCCTCGCCCGGACGATCATCACCAACCCGGACGTTCTCCTCATGGATGAGCCGCTCTCCAGCCTGGATGCGAAACTGCGGATCGACATGCGCACCGAACTGAAACGTCTTCACGAGGCACTGAAGTCCACATTCGTCTACGTCACCCATGATCAGGCGGAAGCCATGACGATGGCCGACCGCATCGTCGTCATGCGGGACGGCCACATTCAGCAAATCGGGACGCCCCTCGAAATCTACCGGACGCCGGTCAATCAGTTTGTCGCCACCTTTTTCGGCACACCCACCATGAACATGATTTCAGGGCGCATCTCCGCCGGAGAAAACCCGCTCTTCCAGTCGGAACAGTTCGAGCTTTCCCTGCGGCGCGACACCGTTCCGGCCTCCGCCTTCGGCCGGAAAGTGAACCTCGGAATCCGCTCAGAGCACATCCGGATGGGAAGCGCCGGCGTCCGGGGAGAGATCAAGCTCCTCGAACCTCTCGGAAACGAAACACTGGTATTTTTCACTTACGGCGCGGACCCGCTCTTCGTGGCCAAGACAAGCGCCGACCAGGAATACCGGGTGGGCGATTCGATACACTTCGACTTCAACCCCAATGGCGTTCTCTTTTTCGATGCCGAAGACGGCAAACGCCTGGAGTAGCGCCTTGGCCTCTCCCCTGACTTCACGAAAACCAATCGCCATCGTGACGCTTTTCGCGTGGCTGCTGATTCTCATGCTCTTGTCGGCCGCGCCGGCTCCGGGCCAGACGCCCTCGTTTCCGGCGCCATCTCCCGAGGCGCAAAGCGCCATTTTTCTTTTCCGCGAGGCTGCGGGCACCATCGAGGAAAACTACGCCTCCCTCCCCGACCGGAAAAAATTCCTGGCCGCCGGAATCTTCGGACTCCAGAAATCTCTCGGCAAGGAAAACCTGCAGGTCATCCAAAATTCTCCCCGCAGCTTCCTGCTCCGCTCCGGGGAGAACGAGCTGGCTGTCCACTTCGGCGGCTCCCGCGGGAGCGAACTCACCTCCTTCGAAAGCGCCTACCAGTTTGCTGTCATGAATGGAAAAACCGAAAAGAAAAACAAACCCCTCGAGATCATGTACCAGGCGCTCGACGGAATGATCTCGGCGCTCGACGAATTCAGCGGATTCCTGGACCCCGCCGCCTTCCGGGAATTGCAGGTGGAAACTTCCGGCCGCTTCGGCGGGATCGGCATCTCGGTCTCGATGCGCGATGGGTATCTGACCATCATCGCCCCCATCGAGGACACGCCCGGGTTCCGGGCGGGCCTGCTGCGGGGCGATATTATTCTTGCGGTCAACGTCGAGGAGATCCGCAACATAACGCTCCGGGAGGCGGTCACTCGCATGCGCGGGCCGCCCGACACGGAGGTGCGGCTTCTCATCCAGCGCCAGGGATGGGAAAAACCGCGCGAATTCCGAATCGTGCGCGCTGTCATTGAAACGCCCAGTGTCACCAGCCGCCTTCTCGAAGGGAGTATCGGCTACATCCGCATATCCACTTTCCATCAGGAAACCACCCACGAACTCGACGAGGCGCTCGAGCGGCTTCTGAAAGAAAACCCCCGCGGCTTCATCCTTGATCTGAGAAACAACCCGGGCGGCCTGCTTCTGCAATCGGTCCGGGTGGCCGAGCGTTTCCTGCCCCGGAAGAGCATGATCGTCTTCACCAAGGGGAGGCACCGCGAGCATGTCCTTTATTTCCACACCGAGGAGAGCGGACGTGTGCGCCGCAAACCCCTCGTCGTCCTCGTCAACGGCGGCAGCGCCAGCGCTTCGGAGATCGTCGCCGGTGCGCTTCAGGATCTCGACCGGGCGCTGCTCATCGGCCAGAAAACTTTCGGAAAAGGATCCGTCCAGACCATCATCCCGCTCGGCCATGAAACCGGAATCCGCCTGACCACCGCCCTCTACTACACTCCGCTGGGGCGGAGCATCCACCACAAGGGAATCCGCCCGGACGTGGTGGTCGCGGATTCGAAGAGGCCCCGGAGCGCTTCCTCCTCCGCGCCCGGCGATGGCCCCCCGGCCTTCGGCGAAAATGACCCGCAACTGGACCTGGCACGGATGATTCTTCAAAAGGGAGGGGGCGCCAGCCTCGAGGAGATGCGCTACATCGCCCGGCGCCTCATCGCCCGGAAACCGGCCGGCGAACCGAAGGAAAAAACCAGGGAAAAACCCGCGGCCCGATCAGGCGGCTGAGAAGGCTGCAACCGTGGCCACCGCCAGGGCGATTCCGAGAAGTTTCCGCTTCGTGAATCTCTCTTTCATCCACACCGTCGCCATGGCGGCGCTGACCACGAAACTCAATTGAGAGATGGGCACGACCACGCTGGCCTCGCCCGTCCGCATGGCGCTCATGAGCGCGATGATCCCGATGGGAAAACAAACGCCCGTCACCGCCGCATGCGCCCATCCGGCCCGGGAGAACTTCGGCCCTCCCTGGGAGAAAACCGCGAACAGAAAAGCCAGCCCCGTGAAGAAGACCGCCTGGCCGTGCATCAGCATCGAGGGCGCCTCCCCCGCCATCACCCCCAGCTTGTAGACGATATTGAGAAGACTGACCGCCACCATGGCCACCACCGCCCATACGATGGAGATCGGCGGGATCCCTCCCCGGCCCTGGGCGCGGCCCCCAAAATCGGAAAGCAGAAAAATCGCGCCCCCCGCAAACAAGAACCCGGCCGTTTTCCGCAGGGTGAGCGCCTCGCCGAGGAAGACAATCGCCAGGGCGGCGGCCACGATGAAGCTGATGCGGTAAATCGGGGTGCTGACGCTGGCCTCGCCCAGCCGGACGCTCCGCATGAAGGCCCAAAATCCGGTGAAGATGAAGACAGCCGCCGCAATTCCCAGGAACGTGTAGCGGCTCCAGGAATAGGCGCCCTCCAGATACGCCCAGATGATCGTGATGGGCAGCGCGATGCACGACTGGGAGAAAGTCATCGTCCCGGCGGAGATGCCCCGCCGGGCCGCGCGGCCGTAGGTAAAATCCGCCGCACCGATGAAAACGGTTGAAAAAAGAGCCGATAGCAGATGTCATGGGCGCACCCTAACCCGAAGGGAGGCGTGCCGCCAAAAGGCGAGGGCAGGAATGAGATCCCCCGGCCGGAGCAAGCGGCCCGGAGATATTTCGCCCGGAATTCGTTTCTCCTATCTTCCCTGCCCCAAAATTGTTATAATTATAAAAGAGGTTGACTGTGGGTTCCGGCGGGTACAGGTTACATGTGCAGGCGGTTGGTGGAGATTGATTTTCAACGTTTTGCCGGGAAGTTACCCCACTGCCCAGTTGACAGAAAACGAGGCGATTCATGGTTCGGATGATCGATCTGATTAAAAGCTCGAAAAACGCGGTCGCCGGCAACGACAAGGACAAAAAGCCGGCTTCCGCAGAATCCCGCGGCCGGGAAACCCCTTTCGCGCCGCCGGGCGGCGAGGAGGAGAAGCTCTCTTTTCCCCGGATGCGGGAAACCTCTCTTGCGAGCCCGCCTCCCTCGACGGGCCAAGGCGCACTCCTCCAGGGAAACGTGGATGAGTCCGGCAGCATCCGCACTCCCCGGAAGCTCGAGGCAAAAACGAAAAACTGCCCCTATCTGGGCACCAAGAAAGACCGCAAAAACGCCAAGGACTACCCCGTCCCGACCAACGTCTGCTACGCACAGGCGTCGAAGCAAAAAACACTGCTGCGCACGACGACGCTTCCCTACACGACGGTCAACGCGCAGCGCCAGCGCGAGTTCTGCCTCTCTTCTTATAACCGCTGCCCTGTCTACCAAGGCAAAGAAAAAGAAACATCCCCCAGCTGATTCGGGACTTTTCGCTTGCTCGCCATCCATCTCGAAGAGAACCGCGTTTCCCTCATCGAGCGCCCTATCCCCGTGCCGCCGCCGGGAGAGGCCCTCGTGCGGGTGCGGCGGGCGGGCGTCTGCGCCACCGATCTGGAGCTGATCCGCGGCTACATGGGATTTCGCGGCATCCTCGGCCACGAATTCGCCGGCGTGGTGGAAGGCCCGGAGAACCACCCCCTCGCGGGAAAGCGCGTGGTGGGCGAGATCAATTGCGGGTGCGGCACCTGCACGGTCTGCCGCTCGGGCCGTGAGCGGCACTGTCCGGACCGCAGCGTCCTCGGTATCCT
>JAQBZT010000172.1 GCA_027622355.1 bacterium
GTGAACGGGGCGGAGCACTTGCGGGTCGGCGTGACGGAGTATGACCCCGCCACCCCCCATGCGCCCCATCGCCATCCCGGGCAGGAGGAGGTCATCTGGGTGCTCTCGGGGAAGGGCTATACCGAGACCCACGGCAAGAGGATGGATCTCTATCCCGGCGCGGTGGCCTACATCCCCGCGGGGCTGGAACACAAGACCGCGGCCGTGGAGGGCAAGATGACGGCGATCATCATGAAGGGTCCGGCGAAGGACGCCGAGGGGGTGGTCTCCTAGGAGCGCCCCGCAGAAAGAATGCGCAGCCGCCCCGCATCCTTCACCAGCCGCGTCCCGAGGGGCGCCGAGAGGGCGCGCATTTTTTCCGCGATATGCAGCCCCTCCCCGCGGTGGGGGGAGAGTCGGCGTGGGGCATCGAATTTTCCCGACCGGCAGGGGATGAGATAGGGCTCGGTGGCGCCCCGCCCCCCAAGCCGGCAGCCGAAGAGAAACGTCTCGCGCGTGGCCTCGGTGAAGAACGGAATCTTGAAGTCGAAGATCAAGTTGCCCATGCTGTAGACGATGGGGCAGCCCTTGTGGATCTCCACCCCCTGCACGACGTGCGGGTGGCCGCCCAGGACAAGGTGCGCTCCCGCCGCGATGGTGGCGTGGGCGATCTCCCGCTGAAAATCCCGCACATCATGGACCATGCTCGTTCCCCAGTGATGATTCACGATCACGACGTCCGCCCGCTTCCGCAGGCGGCGGATGTCCTCTCGCATCCGGCGCAGCGCGCTTTTATCGGCGAAGGTGCGAATGCGGGCCGCGGTGCCGGGATAGGCGGCGAGATCGGTGGCGGGTTCATAAAGGGTGCGCGCGGGCAAGGGGTTCACGCCGGGCCGTCGTTCCGTGGCGGCGAAGCCGGACGGGAGGATCGAGTTGAAAGCCAGGATGCCGATGGTGAGTTCCCCACGCTGGAGGAGGATGGGGCTTCGCGCCGCCTCCAGTGTCGCGCCCGCGCCGGCCGCTTCGATGCCGGTTTCCTTCATCCGGTCAAGCGTGTCGAAAAAAGCCCTTTCGCCGTAGTCGAGGGCGTGGTTGTTGGCGAAGGAGACGGCGTGGATGTTGGCTTCGGTGAGCGCGCGGGCCATCTCGGGGCGGCCGCGGAGGAGGATCTTCCCTTTCTCGGCTTTTCCCCGCGCGGAGAGGGGCGCCTCAAGATTGACGAAGGTGAGGTCGCTCTTTTGCAGCTGGCCGATGAGCCCTCCGAAGGCCCTGCAAGGGCTTTTCCGGTTGAGGGCGATGTCGCCTCCTGCAATGAATGAGATGGACATGGGGCGCTCAGTCGGTGAGGCAAAGGCCGTGGTCGGGCTCGAAGGAGAGATAAACCCGCTGCCCGGGGGAGAGCTGTTCGTAGTGGTCGAGCTGTACTTCGATCAGGTGGGTGCCGACGCGGACCTCGCAGATGAGGAAGTTTCCCAGATAGACGGTATCGTCCACTTCGCCCTCGATCACGTTGACGCCGCCCGCAGGAGGAGCCGTGTGCAGCGAGATGTCCTCGGGGCGCAGGTTCAGGATGAGCCGCTGGCCGGCGGGGGCGCCGTTTCCGCCGCCCGCGAGCAGCTGGAGGGGGGGGCGGCCTTCGCCCGCGGGGATTTCGATCCGCAGGGCTTCGCCCTCGTTGCCGCGGCAGACACCCTCCAGCAAGTTCGTGGCGCCGATGAAATTGGCGACGAACGCATTGGCCGGGCGGGCGTACATTTCCTCCGGGTCGCCGATCTGCTGGATCAACCCCTGGTTCATCACCACCACCCGGTCGCTCATCACCAGCGCCTCGGTCTGATCGTGGGTGACGTAGACGGAGGTGATGCCGACTTCATGCTGAAGGCGGGTCAGCTCGATCCGCATCTGCTCGCGGAGCTTGGCGTCGAGGTTGCTCAGGGGTTCGTCGAAGAGGATCACCCTGGGGTTGTAGACGATGGCGCGGGCGAGGGCGACGCGCTGGCGCTGGCCGCCCGAGAGTTTGGTGGCGAAGCGATCGGCCAGTTGCCCCATGCTGACCAGCGAAAGGGCCTTGCCGACTTTTTCTTTCATCTCGGCCCGCCCGATGCCCCGGACGCGCAGGCCGTAGGCGACATTGTCGAAAACGGTCATATGGGGCCAGACGGCATAGCTCTGGAACACCATGCCGATGTTGCGCTTTTCGGGATCGAGATGGATCTCCTTGGACGCGGAGGTGACGATCTGCCCGGCGATGCGGATCTCACCCGCGTCGGGGCGCTCGAGCCCGGCGATGCAGCGCAGGGTGGTCGTCTTGCCGCAGCCGGAGGGGCCGAGCAGGGTGACGAATTCCCCTTGTGCGATATCGAGGTCGATGCCCGCGACGGCGACTTCCTGGCCGAAGTGCTTGACCAGCCCCCTGATTTCGACAAATGCCATCGTGTCCTCCTCCGCCCGGCTTAGGGCCTGACGGCCATGGTGTGTTCCGGGTCGAAGCGCAGGTAGACGCGCTCTCCCTTCCGCAGGTGATCCCGCGGATGGGCCTGAAGTTTCCACTCAAAATCGTCCCACTGGACGCGGCAATCGACATGATTTCCAAGGAAGATGGCGTCCACCACTTCGCCTTCCAGGCAGGAGCCCTCGGGCGTACGGAGGGCCTCGACGTTTTCCGGCCGGACCGAGAGAAAGGCTTCATCCCCCGCACGCAGGCCTTCCGCCACGAGACAAGGGATGTGAATGTCTTTTCCGTTTTCGCCGCGAAGGGAGATTTCGCCGCGGCCCGACATGGGGGGGGAGACGATTGTCCCCTCGATGAGGTTCACCATCCCGATGAAATTGCTGACGAACCGGTTGATGGGCCGTGCGTAAATTTCATGGGGCAGGCCCTGCTGTTCGATATGGCCTTTGCTCATCACGATGATGTCATCGCTGACAACGAGGGCCTCCGCCTGATCGTGTGTCACGTAGACGGAAGTGATGCCGACTTCGTGCTGGATGCGCTTGAGCTCGACGCGCATTTTTTCGCGGAGTTTGAGATCAAGATTGCTGAGGGGCTCATCGAAGAGCAGCAGCCGGGGATGGGAGACGATCGCCCGGGCCAGGGCGGCGCGCTGCTGCTGGCCGCCCGAGAGCTGGGTGGCAGACTTGTCCGCCATGTCCGTCAGGCCGACCAGGGCGAGCGCTTCCCGGGTCCGGTCGGCGATCTCCCCCGGATTCACCTTCTGGATTTCAAGCGGGTAGGAAACGTTCTGGGTGAGACTCATGTGGGGCCAGATGGCGTAGCTCTGGAACACCATGCCGATGTTGCGCCGCTCGGGGGGCTCGAATACGCCCGAGGCGATTGAGGTGACGGAGGCTCCGCCGATTCGAATCTCGCCCGCGTCGGGCTTGTGGAGCCCGGCGATGCACATCAGGGTTGTCGTTTTGCCGCAGCCCGAGGGACCCAGAAGGGTGAGGAATTTCCCCTCCGGGACGCCGAAGGAGATGCCGTCCACAGCCTTGTCGTTGCCGAAAGATTTGACGAGGCCGTTCACTTCGAGAAAGGGCTGCTTCGTTTTTTCCGCCATGTGTGCCTCTTTCTAGGCTGTCAGGGCCTCGCGCCCGGCGAGTTTTCGGAAAAGATAAATGCAGAAGAAAAGAACGACGGTCTGCACCATCGAGAGAGCCGCTGTCAGGGGTTCGTTCTCAAAGTTCGACAGGTAGTATACGCCGACCGAGAGGGTTTCAGTTCCGCTGGTGTACAGGATGATGGAGATCGAGAGCTCCCGCAGGAAGATCACGAAAAGGAGAACCCAGCCGGCGAAAATTCCCGGTTTCAGTAGCGGAATGGTGATCCGCTTCAGTGTGGTGAGCCAGGTCGCCCCGGACATGCGGGAGCTCTGATCGAGTTCCTCCGAGACGGCCAGCATGATGGAGGAGATATTGCGCTGACCGTAGGGGAAAAAACGGGTGATGTAGCCGAGGAGCAGGATCCAGATCGTCGCGTAGATGGGCGTCTTGATGTAGGTGACAAGCACGCCCATGGCCAGGACGATGCCGGGGAATCCGATCGGAATGACGCAGAGAAAATCCAGCAGCCGCGCGCCGTATCCCTTTGTCCGGTGAATCATGTAGCTCACGATGATCGCGAGCACCATGGCGATCGATGCGCCCAGGAAGGCCAGGAAAAAGCTGTTGGCGATGCCGTTCGTCGCGGCCTCAATCCGCAGGGGAGACCAGAAGAAGAGCACTTTTTCGTAGTTGATGAGCGTCAAGTCGGCGGAGATGATCTTCCCCTGCCATACCGGGTGGAGACTCACAACGAGCAGACTCAGAACCGGAAGCACGACCGCCACGACGATATAGCCGAGGTTGTAGGCGAGGGCCGCCCACTTCCAGCGCCCCAGATCGATGACGTTGGGGCGGAAGCCCTTGCCGGTCACCGTGGTGTACGCGCGCGGGGCGATGATCCGCTGCTGGATCCAAATGAAGAGTGCGGTGATGAGCCCGATGACCATGCTCATGGCGGCGCCCAGGTAGTGATTCGCGTCATCGCCCACGGCTTTTGAGAAGATCTGTGTGGTCATGGTTTCGTAGCCGTAGGGAGCCCCCAGCTTGAAGGGAACGCCGAATTCCCCGGCGCTCGTCACGAAGACGATGATGGCGCCGGACAAGATGGCCGGTGTGACGAGCGGCAAGGTTACCGTGAGCGTTGTCCGCCAGAGGCCCGCGCCGGTCGTGCGGGCGCTGTCCTCGAGGGAGGGGTCCATCCGCCGGAGGGAGCCCACGACGAAAAGGTAGACGAGCGGGGTGAAGAAGATGCCCGTCACCCAGATGACGCCGAAGATGTTGTCCACGTTGATGAGGTGGCTCTCGATGCCGAAGATGCTGCGGGCCAGATTGTTCAGAAGCCCCACTTTCGGCGCGCCCAGATTGTGCCACGCGATGGCGCCGACAAAAGGACTCAGAAAAAAGGGAATCAGATTGTAGGGTTCGAGCTTCTCGCGCCAGGGGCAGTTCGTTCGGGCGTTGATCCAGGCCAGGGAGACGCCCATAAAGGTGGCCAGGATCGTGCAGGAGGTGCTGATGATCAAGGTGTTGAAAAATGCCTGCCGTATGACGCGCCCCTGGAATACCTCGTAGTAGTTCCTCAGGCCCCATACGGTGTCGAATCCCTGATCGTCGAGAACGAGAAAGCTGTTCACCAAGAGGGCGAAGAGAGGAAGGAGAACGGCCGCGGCGACGATGAGGCTGACCACCGTGGTGGAGACGGTCTCTTGGGTAACCCACTTTTTCCACCAGTTGGGTGCGTGGCTCGAGATGTCAGAGGTCACGGTTTCGGTGGCCATTGCGCGGATTCGATCACCCTTGTTGATGCATCCTGAAGATGGGAAGGAGGGCCCTCCGGAAGAGGGCCCTCCTGGAATACTGCATGATGGAAATGGCTTGTCCCGCCGTTCGGCCTAACGGAAGACTTTCACCCAGTCGGCGCGCACTTTTTTGAACCGCTTGGAAGCGGCGATCCAATCCTTCATTCCCAGAAGCTTGATGCTGTTCAGGTCCAGCAG
This sequence comes from bacterium, assembly GCA_027622355.1. NCBI lineage: Bacteria > bacterium. The sequence continues at coordinate 5,520 of JAQBZT010000172.1, forward strand.
ATAGGGCCGGACCTTCTCCGGGGGCGTGTAGTTGCTAAGAAAAGTATAGATGGCCTCGCCCTCGACGTAGAGGTCGGCGCCTTCCTTGGTCAGGAGAAATTCCACGAGCAGTTTGGCCGCGTTGGGGTGCGGCGCACCCTTCAGGACGGCAACCTGATTGCCGAGCATCACCTGGCCTTCTTTGTAGGAGCCGATGCGGAGCACTTTCGCGAGTTCGGGCTTCTTCAGGACGTTCTGGTAGACGCGCCCCGAAAGGTTCCACATGTCGAGCGGCCGCTCGCAGTTGATCACCATCTGCATTTTGGGCTCGGTCCGGAACTCGATGAGCGGCTTGGTGGCCTTGAGCTTTGCCCATAGGGGGCCAAGACTCATGCCGTTCTCCGAGAGGGAGATGGAAGTGTTCGTGTAGGTCAAGCTCTTGGTGAGGTCACTGGCGATCGTTTTGCCCGACAGCGAGGGCTTCAGGACGTCGGCGTAGGAACTCACGCTCAGATCCGCCATGCCGGGGCAGGATGCGTTCCAGATGGGCTGGAAGGTATAGGCCAGCGGCGTGACGACGTACGGGTAGTTCGAATATTGCCCGGCCTTTTTAACGAGGGCGGTGAAGTTCTTCCAGTTCGCGCTGTCGAGCTTCAGGAAGGCGCCCCGCGCGGAGGCGGCCGAAAAGAAGCCGGGCGAGCTGACGAGGATGGCGTCGTTGGTGAACTTGCCCGCCTTGATCTCCTGCCGCACGGTGGCTACCGTCGAGCCCGTTCCCTTGCGGAGAATGTTTACTTTAAAACCATCGCCCAGCCCGTAGCGTTTGACGAAGGCGGCGCGGATGCGCCGCGAGGTGCGGTCGCTGAAGAGCGGCTGAATGAGGGTGACACTGCCCTCCTTTTTCGCTGCGGGGATCAATTTTCTCTCTTGGCTGGAAAGTTGGGCGTCTGCCGGGCTGGCTGCCGAGAAAGCCAGCGCAAATGCCGCCACCCCAGCGAGGCTAAATCCGATAAGATTTTTCGTGCGCTTCATTTTCTCTCTCCCTTGAAAGGAATCGTGGAAATACAGTCACTCATTCCTCCGAAGGCCTTGCTGTTCGGGCCGGCGAAGGGGTAATCATTGTCAATGACG
>JAQBZT010000173.1 GCA_027622355.1 bacterium
CGGATACGGACGACATGCGCGAGGCCAAGAGCATCGAGATTTGCCGATTGTTGCGTGCGGCGGGCGCCAGGCTCCACCTCTACGATCCTGTTGCGATGGAAAACGCCAAGCGCATCATCGGGGAAGACGGAATCATCTACCACGCAAATGCCTACGATGCGGCGTCCGGGGCGGATGCGGCGGTGATCGTCACCGAATGGCGTGAATTTTCTCAACTCGATCTCCGGCGCCTGAAATCTTCCTTGAAGACACCCATACTTTTCGACGGAAGAAATATTTACTCGCTGGAAAAGGTGGCGAGAGCCGGAATCGAATATCATAGTATCGGCCGTCCCTCGTATTTTCCGGAATAAATTGACAATGCGGATTGTCGTTACTGGCGGCGCCGGATTCATCGGCCATCACTTGTGCCGCAATTTTCTCGGGCGTGGCGATGAAGTTGTCTGTATCGATAATTTTATCTCCAGTGAGAGAGGACGGATTCGGCCTCTTCAAGATGAAGGAAAAGAGCGGTTCGTTTTCATTGAGCACAACGTCTGCGCGCACATAAAAGTCGATGGGGTCGTCGACGCCGTCTTTCATTTCGCCAGTCCCGCCAGCCCGATAGACTACCTGAACTACCCAATCCAGACGCTGAAGGTGGGGGCGCTTGGAACGCATAATGCGCTGGGGCTTGCGCTCACCAAAAAGGCCCGGTTTCTTCTTGCCTCGACCTCTGAAGTGTATGGCGATCCGGAGATTCATCCTCAGTCTGAGGATTATTGGGGAAACGTTAATCCCATCGGGCCCCGGGGAGTCTATGATGAGGCCAAGCGCTTTGCCGAGGCGCTGACCATGGCCTACCACCGAACACACGGGCTGCAGACCTATATCGCCCGCCTTTTTAATACCTACGGACCGGGGATGCGTCTTGAAGATGGGCGGGCGATCCCGAACTTTCTGCGTGCTGCGATTCGGGGCGAGCCTTTGCCAGTGTATGGCGATGGTTCCCAGACCCGGAGTTTCTGTTACATCTCCGACTTAGTGGAAGGTCTGATCGCCCTGTCAAAAAGCGAGGTTCACGATCCGGTCAATTTGGGCAATCCTGCTGAGATGACCATCGCTGAGTTGGCTGAACAAGTGCTCAAGATCACGGGTAGCGGATCATGCATTGAACAACGCCCCCTTCCTCAAGACGACCCCAAGATACGGCAACCCGATATTGCGAAGGCAAGAGCGCTCCTGGGATGGGAGCCAAAGATTTCGGTAGAGGAAGGGCTCCACCAGACTGCAGAGGATTTCCAGAAAAGATTGTCCATCGGGCAAAAATGATTATTGCCGACTAAATCAAGGTATGCATTCTGCGGCAGGGAAGTTGCAGCGTCTCACATTGGGCGAAGAAGTCAGAGAGCATCTCATCCGTGACAGAGGGAATGGCGACGATGACCTCCTCAATATTTTCCTCGACGGCAATTCTGAGGAAATCACTACGGGTTCCCATCACGGAGACACCGTACATGCGCTTTCCCGACTTTCCGGGGTTGTCGTCGAGAAATCCAACCGGCTGGTAGCCGAGCCTTGGGTTATTGAGCATCTCGCGGACGAGCATCTCACCCGCATCCCCAGCCCCCATGATTAAAATCCGCTTTCCGAATTTTTTCGAGGCCCCCGGCAACATATCCCGCAGATTCCTGAAAAACATCCGCGTTCCGGAGACGAGCATCAGAAGTATCAGCCAATCGATGGCAAATATCTTGCGGGGCCGGTCCGTGAATCCCCAGATCATCAATACCGCCAGAGTCGAGAGAACGGAAGAGGCGGTAACGGTTTTCGTGATGTGAATCAAATCGGCGACCCCCAGGTAGCGCCACATGCTCCTGTAGAGCCCCATGAAATAAAAGGTCGTCAGCTGTACCAGAATAACAACCGGGAGAGTGGTCCAGAAAATATCCAAACGGGCGGGGGAGAGATTCGTTTCGTATCGGAACAGTGTAGCGGTGTAAAACGCAACGCAAATACTCACAAAATCAAGCAACATCTCCACGATAACTCTTTTGTGCATCAGCGTGGCGTTGAGAATGGTGGGTGGACCATTTTTCCGCTCGGCAAGAACGGCAGGTAGCTCGCTCGCATCGATTTTGACTTCCCCGAGGAAAAATCCGAACACCACGGCTCCTGAAATGAAGATGACGGCGATGATAAAGATGATGGAAATTTGAAGGTAGGCGTAGAGGAAGGCTGTGATTCCCATCAAGGCGCTGAACGCATAAATCATGAGAACCGCGCGCCTTTCACTCACTCCCAGGATGACCAGTCGGTGAGAGGTATGATCCTTGCCACCCTGTGCAATGCTTTGTCCCCGGAAAATCCGGGTGAGGGAAACGAAGGTGGTATCGAAAATCGGGACGCCGAGAACCAGGACAGGCACCATGAGGGTTGCAGCCAGGCTCGTAGGATGGCTTGCCGAGAGAGAGATCGATGCGACGGCGAGCGAGAATCCCAGGACCATGCTTCCGCAGTCTCCCATGAACACTGAGGCAGGGGGAAAATTAAAACAAAGGAAACCAAGGCAGGCGCCCGTCAAGGCGGCGGAGAAGACGCCCATCAGGACGTTTCCGCTGATAAACGACCAGGCGGCCAATACCATGCCAGATATCGCCGCGATGCCGGAGCAGAGACCGTCCATATTGTCGATGAGGTTGAAAGCGTTGGTCACAGCCACGATCCAGAAGATCGTCAGCAGGATGGAGAAAAATTTGTGGGAACCAAGGGGAATCGAGGTTCCATAGATGATGGCGATGCAGGCGGCGATAATCTGGACCATGAGTTTTGCGGAGGGGCGAAGGCTTGAAATGTCGTCCCAGAGGCCCGCCGCGAAAACGATCAGGACCCCGAGCAACAAACCCAGCAAGCGGGATTGTAAAATGACGTCAAATTTCATTTCAAAGGTTCTGACGAAAAGAGCAGAAAGAAAAACGGAAATCGCGATGCCGATAAAAATCCCCACCCCGCCGAGGAGAGGAGTGGGTTCTTTGTGCCACCTGGCCCCCGAAGGTTGAGCGACCAGCCCCATGCGTTTCGAGAGCATCTTAATCCCTGGGATGAAAAAAAGCGAGAATAAAAACGCGAGTCCCAGTGCAAGGAGATATGGGGTCAGCGGGATGAGATTTGACATGTGCACAGAAAAATCCATGAGGTCCATCAGCATGAAAATAAAAAGCCACAATATGTCTGCGGATAAAATACCATGATTGCACGGCTCTATCCACCAAGGTTTGAATTCGTTGGCATTATAAAGGTTCTCATCCCGGGTTCCATCGAAGCGGATGGATGACATCCAAAGAACCCTTTGATTTTAGAGGGAAAGTTGCTATATGGTAGGCCGCTGTTCAGGGGAAGGACAATCGGAGCACTCACCGGGAAGTTTGGCCGCCGGAGAACGCTTTTTTTCGGCCGGCGTAAGCCATTCAGGAAGACAAAATGAAAAGTCTGATAACAGGGGGGGCCGGCTTCGTGGGCTCTCATCTGGCGACCGAGTTGCTGGAGCGCGGACATGAGGTATTCATTCTCGACAACCTGGCGACCGGCCGGCTGGAGAATCTGGCGCACATCCAGGAGAACCCGCGGCTTCATCTCGTCATGGGAAGCATCCTGGACTCCGACGGCGTGGAGCCGCTCATCCGCGAGTGCGATGAGGTCTATCACCTGGCGGCGGCGGTGGGCGTTCGCCTGATTCTGGAAAAACCGGTCGAAACGATCCTGACGAACGTCCGGGGGACCGAAGTGGTTCTCCAGCTGGCGCGTCAATATGATCGGAAGACACTCATCGCCTCCACCTCCGAGGTGTATGGCAAGAACAAAGCGGGCGCCCTGAAGGAGGACGACGACCGGATCATGGGCTCGGTCCGCAAGCAGCGGTGGGCTTACGCCAACACCAAGACACTCGATGAATTCCTCTCCCTGGCCTACCACCGCCAGTGGAATCTCCCCGTGGTGATCGCCCGCCTTTTCAACACAGTCGGCCCCCGGCAGACGGGCCGCTACGGGATGGTGATCCCGAATTTTGTGCGCGCCGCCCTGAAGGGAGAGCCCATCGTGGTTTTCGGCTCCGGCGAGCAAAGGCGGTGCTTCGGCCACGTCACCGATGTCGTGCGGGCGCTCGCCGATCTGGCCTCCCACCCCGGTGCGGTGGGAGAGGTGTTCAACGTCGGGAACGGGAACGAGATCTCCATCCTGGCGCTCGCGAAACGGATAAAAGAGATGGCCGGCTCATCCTCGCCGATCGAGTTCATGTCCTACGAGGAGGCCTACGGAGAAGGTTTTGAGGACATGGAGCGGCGCATGCCGGATCTGAGTAAGGTCAAAGCTTTGATCGGGTACGAGCCCCGCCACCAGCTGGACGACATCCTCGAATCGGTCATCGGCTACTTCCGGGAAAACCATTCCGCAGTCTAGTGCCGGCTCTCTTGAGCGGCGGGAAAGCATCATGGCGCGCATACTGGTAACGGGCGGCGGCGGCTTCATCGGCTCCCATCTGGCGCGGGCGCTTCTGGAGGAGGGGAACCGGGTCCGGGTGCTGGATTCCTTTCTCACCGGAAAGCGGGAAAACCTCTCGGAGATCCGCGGCGACATCGAACTGATCGACGACCCGGAGGGCGTCACCTCCCCGGAGGTATGCGCGAGGGCGGTGAAGGGGGTGGACGGCATCCTCCACCAGGGGGCGCTCCCCTCGGTGCCGCGCTCCATCGCCGATCCGGCCGAGACGGACCGGATCAACGTCGGCGGAACGCTGAATCTACTTGAGGCGGCGCGGAAGGAGGGGGTTCGAAAATTCGTGTTCGCCTCCTCCTCCGCCATCTACGGCGATGCGCCGGGAGATGTCCGGACCGAAGATATGCCCCCGCAGCCGCTTTCTCCCTACGCCGTCTCCAAGCGCGCCGGTGAACTCTATCTCCAGCTCTATCACCGTCTCCATGGGATGGATACGGTGGCCTTGCGCTACTTCAACGTCTTCGGTCCCCGGCAGGACCCGGCCTCCCAGTATGCCGCCGTGGTGCCGATCTTCACGGCGCGCCTTCTCCGGGGGGAGCGGCCCACCATCTACGGCGACGGCGGCCAGTCCCGCGATTTCACCTATGTGGGCAACGTCGTTTCGGGAAACCTTCTGGCCCTCAGGGCGGAGGGCGTCGGGGGGGAGATATTCAACCTCGCGGCCGGGTCCAACCATTCGGTGAACGATCTCTTCCGGCGGATTCGGGATCTGGCCGGCGCCGAAAACGTGGAGGCCGAATATGCTCCGCCCCGGGAGGGGGATGTGCGGCGCTCCGAGGCGGATGTCTCGAAAGCCGAAAAGATGCTCGGCTACCGGACGCTGGTTTCCTTCGAGGAAGGACTGCAGGAAACGGTGGCGTGGTACCGGGAACATTCGCCGGAAAATTCCTGAGCTTTTCAGTTCTATGCCATAAACGGCTCGCGTACATGAGGTATGGTTTTGGATCTTTTGGGGAAAGTCTAGCAAAAAGTGATTTCATTTTTCCCCGAAGTATTTTTTGTGCCACGACCACGCCGATTGGATTTGATCCTCGAGGGAAGGATAGGCTGGCTTCCAGCTGAATTCTTGCTGAAAAAGCCTCGCGTTGCTGACGAGGCTGGCCGGATCGCCCGGCCGCCGGGGAGCGATAGCCGACGGGATGTCCTGTCCTGTGATTCTGCGGGCGGTTTCAATGACCTCGCTGACGGTGTGCCCCTTCCCGGTGCCGAGATTGAATGCCTGGAAGCCCTTGCTCTTTTGCATTAACCCTTCGAGAGCGAGAACGTGGGCTTCGGCCAAATCTGATACGTGAACGTAATCCCGTATGCAGGTCCCGTCGTGGGTGTCGTAGTCCTCTCCGAAAATCTCAATCCGCGGCCGGCGGCCGAGTGCAGCATCAAATACGAGCGGGATCAGATGCGTTTCGGGGTCGTGCACTTCTCCTAACTCGCCCTCCGGATCGGCTCCTGCCGCATTGAAGTAACGAAGTGCGATCGATGAGAAATTATAGGCCACGACATAATCCTTAAGGGCTTGTTCGACCATCGCCTTGGACCAGCCGTAAGGGTTGTCCGGTTGGATGGGGCTGCTTTCGGGAATGGGAACTTTCCCGGGAGTACCGTATACGGCCGCCGTGCTGGAGAGAATGAAGCGGGAGACACCATGTTGGCGCATGGCTTCGAGGAGGCAAAGGGAGGCCGCCGTATTGTTGATGTAGTACTTCGCCGGATCCGCAACGGATTCTCCCACGCTGGTGCAGGAAGCAAAGTGCATGACGGCGATTGGCTCATAGGTGGATAAAATCTCGAGAAGACGGGTTTGATCGAGAAGGTCCCCCTCTTCGAGAGGTCCCCATTTCACCGCCCATTTGTGTCCGGTGGTGAAGTTGTCGAATGTGACCGGAACATAGCCCCGGCGATGGAGCGCCTTGCAGACATGGCTCCCGATATAACCGGCTCCGCCGGTGACCAGTATGTGCTCCACGAACGTTGGCCTCCACTACGCGTAAAAAACAGTAAAACAAGTGCATGTTAAGTTTTACGGGGACCTCTAAAAACCGCCTGATTTCCCCCCGATTTTATGTCGTAGCCGCATTCTAGCCATAATCTGA
>JAQBZT010000174.1 GCA_027622355.1 bacterium
CCGGAAATTTTCATTCGTTCGCCTTCGCGGAGGGCGGCCTCGTGCGGCGGCCCGTCCTCGGCCTCATCGGGGAGGCGGGGCCCGAACACGTCCTGCGCGTGGACAGCCCGGCCTCGATCCGCGCCCTGCGCGAGGGCCTGCGGCCGATCATCGCCGAGCTTGTTGGCGCATCGGGGGGCGCGTCAAACGGCCAGGGGGGCGGCCGGGCCACGACAGTGAACGTGGACCTGCGGGGGAGCTTCTTTCCCGATGCGCGCGCGGTCGAGCGGCTCTTCCGGCTCCTCGAGGCGCACGGCGCGGGCCGCCGCGTCTTCCAGCCCGCACGGGCCTGATCTTTCTCCCCTTTTCAACGTAAGCGTTTCCGCAAGCATTTCCCGCAAGATTCTCCATCCGGTTTCCCGAATTTCCTGCAGGTGGTTTTCTCCCGGCATCGGCTACATTCATCCCGGTTGTCTTTTGCGCGAGGAGCGACATGGCCCATCGGTATTTTTTCCAGAACATGATTGATGCGGGGACGGCCATCGCGGCCTCCTCGGTTTCGCCGGGCTTCACGGGGGGCGCCGTGCCGCGCGTGGCGCAGGGCTCCGGTTCGGTCGTCTTCTCGGGCGCCTTCACGGGCGAGGGGACGGAGATCTACACGGTGGAGATCGACGCCGAGGGCGATGTGGGCGCGGCGACATTCAAGTGGCGGAAGAGCACGACGGCTCCCCCCGGCACGTTCGAGGCCTCCGGCGTCCTGACCGCGCTGACGAACATCCTCCTCGATCAGGGGGTGAGCGTGCGCTTCGCGGCGGGGGCATCCACCCCGCATTTCCGCCTGGCGGACCGCTGGCAGGCGAGCGCCTCGCGCTTCCGCTCGCCGGGAAAAATTTTCGACCTCGATCCGGCGACGAAGTGGCGCACGGCGAACCCGCCTTCTGATCCGGAGAGCCTCGTCCTCGATCTGGGCGCGGCGAAGGCGCCGGATGCGCTGATCCTCCACGCCCATAATCTCTCCGCCGCCGCCGCGATCCGCATCCAGGGAAACGGCGCGGACAGCTGGGGCGCCCCCGCGGTGGACGAGGCGGTGACGTGGCGCGCAGATTCGCTTGTGCACTACCTGACGAGCGCGCCGCGGTCGCACCGCTACTGGCGGCTCCTGCTCGCGGGCGATGCGGCGAACGCGGACGGGTTTTTGGAGATCGGGGAGGTCTATCTCGGCGGCTACTTCGAGCCGGCGTTTCATTTCGCATGGGGCGGCGTGCTCACCGAGGAGGCCTTCGAGGAGAGCCGCGAGACCGAAAGCCGCGTGCAGAAGACGGCGCTCCTCAACCGGGGCCGCGCGGCCGCTCTTCCCTACGAACACGTCTCGGCCGCGCAGAAGGACCTTTTCCTTGCCATGTACCGCGCGGTGAAGGACGTGGCGGCCGAGCGGAGCAAGCCCCTCTTCGTCCACCTCGATGTGGACGATCCCGGAACCCTGCTGCTCGCGAACGTCGCGGCGCCCTTCACCCCCGAGGAGCAGGGCCCCGATGATTTCGCGTTCCGGATCGAGCTGCGGGAGCGGCTGACATGAGGCCGGCGAGCGAGCAGGCGATCCTCGACCTCGCGGCGCACGGGGAGGAAAAGCGCGCCCTCGTCCTCTTCTATCTCGCCAACGCGAACGGAAGGCGCGTCTTCTGCCGCACGGCGCCGCCGGATGCGCTCATCGGCCAGAGCGGGCGCGTGTTTCTGCTCGACGGCTCCTGGATACTCGACGGCTCGGTGAAGCTGGGCGAGGGCTCCGAGGAGCTGCTCGGCGTCCACGACTGGGTGATCGACGGCGGCGCCTTCTCGCAGGGAAAGACCTCGGGGGCGTCTCCGCTGGAAGTCTTCCGGCAGAAGGAGCTCTCGGGCCTCACGCTCACGCTTTCCAACGAGCCGGACGATGCGGGACACCCGCGCATGAGCCGCCTGCTCGCGCAGGAGCCTTTTGTGGGCGCGCGGCTCGATGTGCGCGTGGGCTTTTCCGGGCAGACGACGGGGGATGTGATCGGCCTCGCCTCCTTCACCGTCCGGCGCATCATCGAGCGGCGCGGCGCGGCGGCGCTCGAGTGCGAGGGGGCGTGAGATGTGGAGAGCCCTAAAAAGGTCTTTTGTGTACTTGTTTCGCCGCCACCGCCCGATCCGGAGGAAAATATCGGTGGATTTATCGGGGGCCTTCTTCGGAGATCATGATGCCTTCAAAGATGCGGTCAAGGACGCGATTCGCCATGCTTAGGCGTTTTTTTCTCTCGGAGACTTCTGCCGGTCCGGCAAGATCGGGAAGCACCTCTTTTGAGCGCACAATGACTTTTTGCAGGAAAATTTTTGGCTGTGGCCTCGATATTAAATCTTCGACGAGATGCCCAATGACGAGCGCGCGCAGAGCGAGCATGTTCGCGAGAAATTCCTCCATGATGGCCTCCATTTATAGTGGGAAAGACAGGAGATTATATACAAAATGGCCGACCTGACGCAGAGCCGCCTGGCGGATGTCTTCCGGATCGCGCGCGCCTCGAGGTACAGCGCCCCCGAGAACGGAGGCGACGCCCTCCCCATCGTCTACGGCGATCTGACGGTCCCGGCGCGAACGAAGGCGGGCGTCTACACGCTGCCCCAAATCGACACGGGGGGCGCGGGGACCTGGTGCGTCGCGGGCCATGCGATCGCGGGGAGCGTTTCGCTCTTCGATACGGACGGCCTGATCGCACCAGGAGACTACACGCTGAACCTCGCGAATGATTTTCAGGGGAAAGGCATCATTGCGACGGCGGCGTTTTCGGCCGCGCCGAATGGGAGCGTGGCGGCGGTCTGCAAGGGAAAGAAGAACGCCGCGGGCGCCCTCATCGAAAATCCCTTCTACATCGTCGAGGATTTGATGAAGAACCTCTGGGGCTTCACGGATCAGGACATGGACCTGCAGGCGCTCTCCCGGGTGGCGCAGGGGGCGGTGGATGCCGGCTACCTCGCGGCGGTGGTGATCGAGAATGACCGCGCGCCGGCGGATGTCCTGACGGACTTATTGGGGGATTTCCTGGGGGGATTCGAGGTGGACGCCCTCGGGAGGCTTCGCCTCGCCCTCGCCGGCCAGGAGGCGGGCGCCATCCATCCCGTCAAGGCGCTTCCCGCGGCCGAGGCCGAGAGCGTCGAGATCGAGACCTCCCGCGATTCGGTGATCAACCAGGTGCCGGCGCTCTACGCGAAGGACTACCGCGACGGCCGCCACATCAGCCATGAGGACGGAGAGGGCACGAAGGAGGCGGCCTCGCAGGCGCTCTACGGCGTGCGGCTCCCCGAGAGCGGGCGGCTCGATTTCGACTGGGTGCGCACCGCGGCGGTGGCCCGTGCGGTCCAGGCGCGGATCATCGAGCGCTTTGCGGCGCCGGCCCGGGTGGTGATCTACCGGGACGGCACGTTCCGGGGGCTCGAGGCGGAGCCCGATGATTACGTGGTGTTCTCGATTCCCTGGATGCGGACGGCGGAGCTGGAGCCGCTCATCAACCAGATCGGGCAGGTCACGGAGGCCTCGCCCGACCTCAGGAGCCAGTCGGTCGAATACCGCATCCGGGACACGGGTTTTTATCTGACGAAGGCGAATCTTCTGGACGGATCGCAGACGCTGGGCGGCGGGTGGCTGTTCGGGGCTACGCGCGAGCTCGAGCCGGTGGCCTAGGAGGGCAAAATGGCGGACCTGAGAGCGCAGTGGAACGAGGAGGCGGTGGGGGCAAACCACGCAACGAAGGCGGACGTGGTGAACCGCCTCCAGCTGGCGGAGCACAACAGCGATGGGACGCATAAAACCGGCATCCAGGCCAACTGCCGCCTGGACTATGTGGGCGCGACCTCGATCAAGCTCTCACGCTTCAACGGGAAATACCTCCCGCTGGTGAACGCGGACGGGAATGCCTTTTTCATGGAAATTCCCGCGGCGGGGGTAACTCTTACGAACGGCGGGCTTTCCGCCAACACGACGTATAACATCTACGCCTACGACAGCTCCGGGACGATGACGCTCGAAGCCTCGGCCACGGCGCATGCCGTGGATGCCACAACGGGCGTCCGCATCAAGAGCGGGGACGCCACGCGCACCCTGGTGGGAAAGATTCGCACGGATTCTTCGAGCCAGTTCAAGCAGACGAGCATTGACGCGGGAGTGCTATCCTATTTCAACCGGAAGCTCGCGCGGCTGTTTGGTACCGACACTTCCGACCGCACATCCACTTCCACGACGCCGGTTGCAATCGGAGCACTGAACCTCGCATTCCTTTCTTTCGGGGATGGGTCTCTCAATGCGGTATATCTCCATGCGCATGTGGGAAACGACGTGGTGACGCTCTTGGCGAATGTCGGCATCGGATTCAATTCCACAACGGCGTTTCAGGCGCAATCCTCGATGAGAGGAAACACCATAAACGATGACCGCCACACGGCCGTCGTTGTCTTGGATTATTCCGACTCAGAGGGCTACCACACCTGTCATGCGCTGATGTCCACCCAAGCGGGCGGAACGGTGGACGTGGAAGGCGCGACAACGCACGGAACCCGCCTCGCCGCGATGGCCTGGATATAAGGAGGCACCGATGAAACTGCACAAAGGCGTTTTTATTGATGAACTGGCGGCTGCGGGACACTGGCCGAAGGAAGGTTTCGCTTTCGTTCATGGCGCTGACTTGCCGGTGGATGAACTTTTCACGTTTCCAGAGGGTGAACCACAAGCAAACATTGACGCCATCCGCGCGCTGGCCGAGGCGCACGATCCGGTTCCGCCCGCCGTATGGGCGGCGGCGCAGGAAGAAAAAGCCGCTCTGGATGACTTGGCGAACAATAAAACGCTCACGGCGGCGGTCGAGGTGTTCGTCGAGCGCCTGAACGGGCTCGGAGATGCGATCACGCAGGCGGAATTCGCGGCGCTGTATGTGACGAAGCGGAAGGCGGGGGCGTAGCGCGTTTTTTTATTTCCGCTCCACCGCGAGCAGGGTCACATCATCGCGGAAGGTCAGCGTGCCGCAGAAAGCTTCGAGGCGATCGAATATTCCGTCCAGGACTTTGGCGGCGCCTCCCTTCGTGCTTTTCAGGCTCTCCTCGAGGCCCGCGCTTCCGAAATCCTCGCCCTTCGCGCTCTCGGCCTCCCATGCGCCGTCGGTGTAGGCGAGCAGCACCTCTCCTTCCTTCATCTCCAGCTCGAAGCTTTTGTCCTGATAATCCGGCGCGATTCCGAGCGGCGGCCCGGCGTCGAAGGCGAGCGTGCGCACCCCGCCCCCCGTTTCGCGGAGGAGGGGAGGCAGGTGGCCCGCGCTCGCGAGGCGGATGCGGCCGCTGCCCGGCATCGTGAGGCCGATGAGCATCGTGACGAACATCCCGCGGAGCCGGCGCTGGCAGAGATGGCTGTTGAGGGCGGCGAGGAGCCGGGCGGGGTCGCTCTCGCTTCTCGTCACGTGCTGGATGTCGCTGATGAGGCGGGCCATGTAAAGGGCGGCGGCGATCCCTTTCCCGGAGACATCCCCAAGAAAGAAAAGATGGCGGCCCTCGCCCGCATCGAGCGTTCCGATAAAATCCCCGCCCACGGCCGAGGCCGAAAGGTTCCGCCCGGCGATCCCGAATCCATCTCCCGAAACGCTGAAGCCCGGCGGGACGAAACTCTCCTGAATGGCGCGCGCCATCTCGATCTGCTGATCGAGCCGCTCTTTCTCCAGCATGGAGCCGTGCAGCTCGGCGTGGGTGATGGCCACGGCCGCCTGATGCCCGAGCGTCGTGAGATGGGGAAGAAGCGATGATTTGAAGCAGGTTTCCTTTCGCGGCGCGCTGAGGTTGAGGACGCCCAGAATTTTCTCCCGGTAGGCGAGCGGAAGGCTCGCGAAGGAGCGCGAGCGGCGCGCGCTCTGGCGCTTTTCCTCGAAGCGCGGATCGTTGTCGATGTCCTCGACCAGGATCGGCTCGCCGCTCACCGCCACCCGACCCGAGATGCCCTCGCCCGGCCGGACCCGCGTAGCGGCGATGGTCTCGGGGCTGAGGCCGATGGCCTCCGCGATCCGGAGAAAGGCCCGCTCGGTGTCGTAGAGCAGGATCGAACCCTGGCCGGCGTCCGCGACATCCATGGCGGTATGGAGGATGGCCTGGAGCGTCTCGTCGAGCTGGAGGGAGGAGATGAGGGCGGCGGTGCAGGCCTGTATCCGCCGCAGGTGCGCGTTTTCCTCCTCGAGAAGAGAAAGGCGCGATTGAATGTCAGCGTTTCCCTCGGTCATGGGCGGCTCTTGTTTTCTGGTTGGACAAAGTTCCGTTGGTTGAACGAAGCGCCGCGGTTATAATACCACGGTTACCCGATGTGTTTTGGCGCCGCATTTATCAGGAAAATTCGAATGGCGAACGACTGGAAGGATGTGGAGGCGCGCTTTCACCGCGCCGCATCCGGTGTGGCCGCATCTGGTGTGGCCGCATCTGGTGTGGACTTCGCCGCGCTCCGGCTGGTGCGCTCGCAGGATGAGCGGCTCTCGGTGCGCCGCGGGGTGGTGCAGCCCGCCGTCTGGGAGGAGGACCTCGGGGCGATGATCACGGTG
>JAQBZT010000175.1 GCA_027622355.1 bacterium
CCATCGAGCGCTTTGATCGGGAGGGGGTGGCGCCTTTGGTGGAAGATGCGGGGGTGGAGGAGGATTGCCGCCTGGCGGTTCTCGCGGACAGCTTTCCGCTCTCCCCGGAGGAGGAGCGCCAGGGCGCGGCCCCGTTGCCGTTCGTCGTGGCGGATCGGATCGAAGGCGTTTTTCAGGCGCCGCCCGCGCGCGGCGGCCTGGCGGGTCTGTGGCGCGCACTTCGGGGCGGGAAGGGGCCGCCCGAAGACGCGGGATTCAGCGAAAGGCTTGCGGATGGGGCCCAGCCGATCCGCGCGGAGGACCTTTTTTCGGACATACTGCGTGTGTCCGCTCGATAGGGAAGAGAGACTTTCATGAGTTTGATCGTTCAGAAGTACGGCGGAACCTCGGTGGCGGACCTGGGGCGGATCAAGGCGGTGGCCGAGCGGATCGTGCGCACCCGCAACGCGGGAAACCACCTGGTGGTGGTGGTCAGCGCCATGGCGGGCCACACGGACAACCTGATCCGGATGGCGCACGAGCTTTCCCCGAGGCCGGCGGGCCGGGAGCTGGATCTGCTCCTCACCTCGGGGGAGCGCGTCACCAGCGCCCTGCTGGCGATATGCCTCGAATCCATGGGTGTTGCCGCGATATCGCTCACCGGCGGCCAAGCGGGTATCATGACCGAGGGGGAGCACACCCGCGCCCGGGTTCGGACGATTCAGCCCAAGCGGATCCTTCGGGAGATTGAGCAGGGCCGCGTGGCCGTGGCGGCGGGCTTTCAGGGCGTCGATCAGTTCGATGAGGAGCAGACCCTCGGCCGGGGAGGCTCCGACCTGACGGCCGTCGCCCTGGCGGCGGCGCTGAAGGCCGATTTGTGCGAGATATATACCGACGTGAGCGGGGTATTCACCGCCGATCCGCGGATTGTGCCCGAGGCGAAGTGCCTCAAGCGCATTTCCTATGATGAAATGATGGAGTTGGCCTCGCTGGGTGCCAAGGTGCTCCAGCCCCGCTCGGTGGATTTAGCGGCGAAACACCGGATGTCGCTGGTTGTCCGATCTTCATTCGACGAAGGAGAAGGAACCTTGATTACGCCGGAGCCTCCTGGATTTGAAGCGCCTGCCGTGAGCGGCATCAGCAGCGACACGAAGCAATCGAAGCTGACGGCCATCGGGGTCGAGGACCGGCCCGGCATCGCGGCGACCCTCTTCGGCAAGCTCTCCGAAAAGTCGATCATCGTGGACATGATCGTCCAGAACGTGGGCGAGAGCGGCCTGACGGACATCTCGATCACCGTGAACCGCGATGTGGCCGCGGAGGCGGAGGCGATTCTTCAGGAGATGGTGGAGGGATCCGCCGCCTCGCGCGTCTCGCGCGACGATGCCATCGCCAAGGTCTCGGTCGTGGGGATCGGGATGAAGAGCCAGGCGGGCGTCGCCTCGCGCACGTTTTCTTCCCTGGCGCGGAACCGGATCAACATCATGATGATTTCGACCTCGGAGATTTCGATCTCCGTCATCGTCCGGGAAGCCCAAGCCGAGGACGCCGTCCGCGCCCTGCACCGGGAATTTATCGGATAAAAAATGGCTGACGATGTATCACCGCTGACGTTTCAGGAGACCATTCTCCGGCTGGAAAAATTCTGGTCGGAGAAAGGCTGCCTGATCCAGCAGCCCTACGACATCGAGGTGGGGGCGGGGACGATGAACCCCGCCACGTTCCTGCGCGCCCTCGGGCCCGAGCCCTGGAAGGTGGCCTACGTCGAGCCGAGCCGAAGACCGACCGATGGGCGCTACGGGGAAAACCCGAATCGGCTCCAGCACTACTACCAGTATCAGGTCATCCTCAAGCCCTCGCCCGAGAACGTGCAGGAGCAGTACCTCGAGAGCCTCGAGGCGCTGGGGGTCAAGCCTCTCGATCACGACATCCGCTTCGTCGAGGACGACTGGGAATCCCCCAATCTCGGGGCCTGGGGCCTCGGCTGGGAGGTCTGGCTCGACGGGATGGAGATCACCCAGTTCACCTATTTTCAGCAGGTGGGCGGGCTCGACCTTGATCTCATCTCGGCCGAGCTCACCTACGGCCTCGAGCGGATTGCGATGTACCTCCAGGGGGTGGAGAACGTCTACGACCTTGTGTGGGTGCGCGACCCCGGGGGGGGGAACGAAATCCGCTACGGGGATGTCCACCACCAGACCGAGGTGGAGTTCAGCCACTATAATTTCGAGGAGGCCGACACCGGGATGCAGTTCAAGGCCTTCGACATGTACGAGAAAGAGGGCCTCAGCCTCATCAAGAAAGGCCTGACGTTTCCCGCCTACGATCAGGCGCTCAAATGCTCCCATGCCTTCAACATCCTCGACGCGCGGGGGGCGATCGGCGTGAGCGAGCGCGCCCGCTACATCGGGCGCATCCGCCAGATGGCCCGCGCCTGCGCCGAGTCGTACCTCAAATCCCGCCACGAAAAGGAATTCCCCCTGATCCGGAACCCCGAAGACAAGAAATACTGGGTGGAGAACTATCGGGCGAAATTCGCGGCCGAGGTAGAGGGCGGCAAGAAGCAGAAGAAGAAACAGGGGGCGAAACGTGGGTAAGGAGCTCCTCTTCGAGATCGGCGTCGAGGAGATCCCCTCCGCCTACATGCCGGGGATGCTCCGATCCCTCAAAGAACTCGCCGAGAAAGCTTTCCGCGAGGCCCGGCTCGATTTCAAGGGTCTCACCGTCTGCGGGACGCCGCGCAGGCTCGTACTCCATGTCGCGGATCTTGCCGAGAAACAATCCCCCCTCAAGGAAGAGCTCCTCGGTCCACCCGTCTCCGCCGCGTTCGATGCCGAGGGAAACCCCACGAAGGCCGCCCTCGGCTTCGCCAAAACCCACGGCGTGGATGTCTCTGTCCTCAGCCGGAAGAACACGCCCAAGGGCGAGCGGCTCATGTATTTGCGGGAAGATGCGGGGATGTCCACCGACTTTATTTTAAGTTCTGCTGCTGAATGTCCCCTTATTTGGGGTGTCCTTTGGCAGCTTCCTGCACCTAAATCTATGCGGTGGGGAGAGGGACATCTAAAGTTTGTCCGACCAATTCACTGGGTTCTTGCTCTTTATGGAAGAAAACTCATTAATTACACGGGACCTGACCACGAGGAAGGCCCGCCTGTTCTGAGCTATCTTCCCCATTTTGGGAACACCACCCGCGGCCACCGGTTTATGGCGCAAAATAAAGAATTAAAAATCAGCAATTTCGCCGATTATCTCCAGAAACTGCGTGAGGCGCATGTCGAGCCGATTGTGGATGACGGCGAGGGAAATGGGCGCATCCCGATGGTCCGAAAAGCGGTGGAGGAGGCCGCCGAGAAGGCGGGCGGCGAGCTCGCGGCGGACCCGGAAGGCGTTACACGTCTGGTGGAGAAAGTCGCGCATCTTGTTGAATGGCCTTTTCCGGTGGCCTGCGCGTTCGAGGAAAAGTTCCTCGATCTGCCCGAGGAGGTGATCATCACCACGCTGGAGACCCATCAGCGCTTCTTCGCCATCCGGAAGAAGGGGGGCGGGCCGCTTCTCCCCGATTTCGTGGGGGTCAGCAACACGAAGGCCCGCGATATGGCGGTCGTCGGGCGGGGCTATGAGCGCGTGGTGCGCGCCCGGCTGGAGGATGCGGATTTTTACTGGAAAAGGGACCTCGAAACCCCCATCGAGGAGATGGCCGAGAAGCTCAAGGAGGTGGTCTACCACCCCAAGCTCGGGACGAGCTGGGAGAAGATGGAGCGCTTCGCCGCGCTGGCCGGCTGGCTCGCGGATCATCTCTTTCCGGGAGATGCGGCGCTCAGGGGACAGGTCGTGGACGCCGCCCGCCTCTGCAAGGCGGACCTCACGAGCGGGATGGTCTATGAGTTCCCCGAACTGCAGGGGGTGATGGGGGAGCGCTACGCCGCCCGCCAGGGGGTGGACCCAGCCGTATCGAAGGCGATACGTGAGCACTATCTCCCCCGCGGGGAGGGAGATGCGCTGCCTGAGGGAGACGCGGGCGCCCTCGTCGGTCTCGCCGATCGGATGGACACTCTGGCGGGGATGCTGGGGCTCGGCTACGTGCCCACCGGTTCGGAGGACCCCTTCGCGCTCAGGCGCGCGGCGAACGCCATCATCCAGATTCTCTTCGCGAAGGGCTACCGCCTCTCGCTGGCCGATTTCGCCGGGCGCGCCTTGGCGGGCCTTGAGGGCAAGGTGGCCGGGACCGCAGAAACCGGACAGCGCGTGTCCGATTTTCTGCGGAACCGCGTCGGGGCGGCCCTCGCCCGGGAGGCGGCTGCGGGGGATCTGGTGGAGGCGACCCTCTCGGCGGGGGGCGGGCACGGCTGGCACGATCCGGTGGACGCCCGGGCCCGCCTGCGGGTACTGCACAAGCTCTCCCGGAGCGCGGATACCTTCGAGCCGCTGACGACGACCTTCAAGCGGGTGAGCAACATCGTCCGCCAGGCTCGTGAGGAGGGTCTATTTCGGACTGATGATGATTCACTCGGCATGGATGTTTCAGAGGCCCTGCTTCAGGAAAAAGCCGAGAAGCGCCTTGCTTCCGAGATAAGGGACAGGGAAGATCGGGTGCGGGAAGCCCTCGCGTCCATCGGAGCGTCCCGGCGCGACGACCCGGACGAACTCGAATCCGTTTACTTGTCCACTTCGGCAAGTGTTACCGAAATCCGCCCGGCGGTTGACGAATTTTTCGACGAAGTTCTGGTCATGGCTGAGGATGTGGCACTGCGCAAAAACAGGCTGGTCTTGCTTGCGAAGGTGGCCAGCCTGTTCGCGCCGCTGGCGGACTTTTCCAAGGTGCAGGGCAGGTCGCAGTAAGTATTCAGCGCCGGGATGGGGCCCGGCAAAATTTTGCCATAATCTGAGAGTTGTGAAAGCGGAAAGACAAAGAGGGCGGAATGCATGTCTGAAAAGATGGTGTATGCATTTGGGGGGGAGAAGACCGAGGGCGGGGCGCACCTGCACGACCTTCTGGGAGGAAAGGGAGCGAATCTGGCCGAGATGGCCGGGCTGGGGATTTCGGTGCCTCCGGGATTCACGATCACCACAGAAGTGTGTGTGGACTACCTCGAGAAGGGAAGCGCTCCCGAAGGGCTTTTCGATGAGGTTCGCGCGCAGATGGCCTCGCTCGAGCGGCAGATGGGGGGAAAGTTCGGTGGAGACAATAATCCCCTGCTGGTGAGTGTCCGCTCTGGCGGGCGCGAGTCCATGCCCGGGATGATGGATACCATCCTGAATCTGGGGATGAACGATCAGACGGTCCTGGCGCTGGCGAAAAAATCAGGCAACGAGCGCTTCGCCTGGGACAGCTTCCGCCGCTTCATCAACATGTTCGGCAACGTCGTTCTGGGGATGAATCATCACGACTTCGAGGTCATTCTCGATGCGATGAAGAAAGAGCGTGGGGTGGCGGTGGACGTTGACCTGACGGCGGCGGACCTGAAGGAACTGACGGCGAAGTATGAGGCCGTGGTAAAGGAGAAGACGGGCAAGTCCTTCCCCCAGGATCCCTTTGAGCAGCTTTGCCTCGCCATCGAGGCGGTTTTCCAGTCCTGGAACAACGACCGGGCGATCACCTACCGGCGGATGTACAACATTCCCCACAGTTGGGGCACCGCGGTGAACGTGCAGTGCATGGTTTTCGGGAACATGGGCGAGGACAGCGGCACCGGCGTCGCCTTCTCAAGAAATCCCTCCACCGGCGAAAAAGCGCTTTATGGGGAAATCCTCTTCAACGCCCAGGGCGAGGACGTGGTCGCCGGCATCCGGACGCCGGAGCCCATCTCCGCGCTGAAGGAGCGGTTGCCGGAGTGCTATGCGCGCTTTATCGAGATTTCCGATCGCCTCGAGGCGCACTACAAAGACATGCAGGACATGGAATTCACCATCCAGAACGGGCGCCTCTTCATGCTCCAGACCCGCAGCGGAAAGCGCACCGCCGCCGCCGCGGTGCGCATCGCCATCGAGGGGGTGGAGGAGGGTCTTTTCGACCGCAAGACCGCCCTTCAGCGGGTGAGCGCCGATAGCCTCGATCAGCTTCTCCATCCCGCCATCGACACCGATCAGGAGGTCACCGTCCTGGCCAGGGGGCTGGCGGCCTCGCCCGGCGCCGCGGTGGGGAAGATCGCCTTTACGGCTGCCGCCGCCTTTTCCCGGACCGAAGACGGCGAGCCGATCATCTTGGTGCGCAAGGAAACCAGCCCGGAGGACATCAAGGGGATGGACGCCGCCAAGGGGATTTTGACTGCCCGGGGCGGGCTGACCTCCCACGCGGCGGTCGTGGCCCGGCAGATGGGAAAATGCTGCGTCGCCGGCTGCCATGAGCTGGATGTCCGGGCCGATGAAAAGGTGATCGAGGTCAACGGCCACCGCCTGGGCGAGAACGACTGGATCTCCCTGAACGGAAACACCGGCGAGGTGATTCTGGGGCAGGCGGCGACGAAAGAGCCTGAACTCACCGGCCAATTCGGGCAGTTGATGGAATGGGCGGACGAGTTTCGCACCCTCGGCGTGCGCGCCAATGCCGATTCGGTGCCCGAC
>JAQBZT010000176.1 GCA_027622355.1 bacterium
GCTTCGCCGCCCAGCTCGCCCGGCTTCCCCACCCGCAGCCGATGTCGAGATAATCCTCGCCCGGCGTCAGGCGGATCTTCCGGCACACCAGATCCAGCTTGTCGCGCTGGGCCTGATCCAGGCCTCCCTCCGGGTCCCGGTAGTAGGCGCAGGTGTAGACCATATTCTCGCAAAGGAACGTCTTGTAGAATTCATTGGACAGATCGTAGTGATACGAGATCGCTTCCCGGTCAAATTCCTTGGTTCGGGATTTGGCCATCTTTCTCTCTCCCTGTACTTGATTGGACCCGGCTCAACCGATGCCGAAGGCACCCTCGAGCACGAGGCGCCGGCGGAGCCAAGCGTTACCGCACATCATTTTCGCCACCGATTGCACCAAACGATCCGGGAGGCGTTCCGCCAGCCTTCCGGCGATCCCCTTCTCCCCGGAACCGAAAGTCTCCGAAACCCGGCGGGCGTACTCGTCAAAGCCCACGCCCCGCTCCCGGAAGGCCAAGATGGCCTCGGCCGCCATGCAGGCGCTCCGCACGCCCGGGCCGATTCCCTCGCCGCTGAAATCCTGGGCGAGACCGCAGGCATCCCCGACGAGCAGGTACCGCTCGCCCGCCGCCCGGCGGGGGGCGCCGCGCCGGATGGTATAGGCATGGCCCTTGAAGGGGGTCAGCTTGAGGCCCTCGGGAAGTCGCTCGCTCTTCCGAAGCCGCGCGAGCAGCGCTTCGCGCCGCTCGTGAACGCTCGGGGACTTCCCAACGCAACCCACCCCGATGTTGAGGAAATCCCCCTTGGTGAAATACCAGCCGTATCCCTTGAAATCGGGCTCGGCGAAAAGCTCGGGCAAGCCGTAGTGCGGGGCGAGCGAGCGAAGCACATCCGCCCCCACCCGCGTTTCGCTCTCCTGGGTCAGAACGACGACCTCCTCATCGGGCACCCCGCTCAGCGAGCGCGCAACCGGACAGGTGTGGCCGCCCGCGCCCACGACAACGGCCCCCTCGACGCTTTCGGCTTCCCCGATGTCGAGAAGGACGCTGTCTGCCCCGATTTTCACCTCCCGCACCCGCACGCCCTCGCGCACCTCCGCTCCGGCGCGCTCCGCCCGGCGGAGAAGGAAGTCGTCGAATTCCTGGCGGACAATTCCGAAGCTGGCCGGCTCGCGCCACCTCGTTTCGTGAAGGGTGTCGTCATAGCCGACGTAGACGGCCTCGAAAGGCTGAATCGTGCGGGGATACGTCTCGATCGTGAGTTCGAGGTCCTTCATCACTTTTTTCGTCACCCAGCCGGCGCAGAGTTTCACGCGGGGGAACTTGGCGGCATCGAGGACAAGGGGTCGAAGCCCCTTCCGGGCGAGCTGCCAGGCCACCGTGCTTCCCGCGGGGCCGCCGCCGACGATGACCGCATCCCACACGCTCATTCGGAGAGCCTCCATATCCGCCAGCCGAAACAAAGCCGCCGCCAGAAGGACAGGTTGATATCTTCCATGCTGTTGGCCACCTCCATCGCCTCGAAGAGATCGCCCTCGAAGTCCAGCTCACTTTCAATATAGGCCTCGCCGAAATTGAAGCTCGTCGGCTCATAGAGAAGCCGCTTGAATACGCGCAGGGAGAGAAAATGCACCGTGAGGGCGCAGACTCTCTCGCCGACCTCGAGTTCGGAGCCGTCCCAGAGCCGGATACGGAAGCCGGGCTCCATCGGCGCGAAAATCTCCCGCAGAATCTCTGCCGCTCGGGCAGCCGATAGATTCGCTGTGCCTGCATGCACCACGAAATTCTCCTTGCATTGCGTGCGGAACGCCGGGAAACCGGTTTCGGGAGCCGCACATCCCTATAATAAAAATACGCTTATTTCCCTCTTGTGCCGAATTTTGAGAAAAATGTAAAGGATTGCCCCAAAAAGCAGGATTTTCCTGCCCCATTACCTCAGAAGAACCACCAAAATCACGCCGGTGACGATCAGCAGCGCGCCCCCCGTGATCCGCTTCGTTATCGGCTCCTTCTTTCCGAGGATAAGCCGCACCAGGACCAGCGTAAACAGCGGGCCGGTGGATACCAGCGGGGCCACCCGGGACACCTCTCCCCAGCGCAGGGCCAGAAGCAGGCCGTACTGCGCGCAGATCATAAAAAAGCCCGCGATGAGGAATTTGTGGACCCCGAGCCGGGAGAACACATAGGGCTTCCCCCGGTTCGCCATCGAGAGCAGGAAGGGGGTGGCGGCAGCGGCGGAGAGACCCTGAAGGAATCCGCCGAAGAGAATGGAATCCATTCCGCCGAAGCCCATTTTCCGGAACGTGTGCGCCAGGCCGAAGCATATCGCCGAAAAAATGGAGAGGAGAAGATATTTGTTCTTCCCCTTCATCTGCACCCCGCCCGAGATGATGTAAACCCCGGCCACGACCAAGGCGATGCCGGACCAGACGAGGGCCGAGGGCCGCTCTCCCAGGAGAAGAAACGCCCAGAACGCGCCGAAAATCGCGTTGCTGTTGACCAGCGAGCTGTTCGAGGCCACGCCGATCTGCTGGATGGCGCGGTACATGAAAAAGAGCGACAGCGCCGGCGAAGCCAGCCCCGCGGCGATGAACGCCAGCCAGTACCAGTTGAAGGAGATCGCGGAGAAATCCACGAAGAGAAGCGCGGCCACGGAGGCGGCGAAATACACCAGGTTGACGATCAGGCTCCCGGTGTGGGGCGTGCTCTCATCAATGCCCATGCGGGTGAAAATGCCCGAGAGGGAGAAGAAGAGCGCCGGAAGGAGCGCGACGCTTTCAAATGGAATCAAATCCGCCCTCTCCCTAGAAACGAGAAGCGCTCGCCCACCCAAGCCGCGCGCGCGATGCTACCGCTCCAGCACCTCGGGATTCACGATGTTGATGGGCCGCTCGCCGGCCAGGGCGCGGGACACGTTTTCCCGTGTCCGCTCGATGGCGGCCACCTGCGTCTCCGGCGTTCGCGAAGCATGATGGGGCGTGATCAGAACGTTGTTCATCTTCCTGAGCGGATGATCATCGGGCAGGGGCTCGGGGTCGGTCACATCAAGGGCGGCGGCGGCGATCTCCCCCTGCTGGAGCGCCTGGAGGATGTCCTCCGTCACGGCCACGGGCCCGCGCGCCACGTTGACCAACATGGCGTCTTTCTTCATGCGCTTCAGCGCCGCCGCGTTGAGGATACCCTGCGTCTCCGGGAGGAGCGGCATGCACAGGACCAGGAAGTTCGAGCGCGGAAGAAGAGCATCGAAAGAGAGAAATTCGACATCCACATCGGGGAGGCGGGAGGGGTCCGGAGTGCGCGTATGGGCGAGAACTTTCATCCCAAATCCATCCGCGATCAGCGCCGTGTGGCGGCCGATGTCGCCGAGGCCGACGATGCCAATCGTCTTCCCGCCGAGTTGGACGGCATCGGTGTGCTCCCAGGCCGGGTCGTCCAGCATCCAAGCGTTTCGGGCCAGATAGAGCATCATGAAGAAGGCATGCTCGGCCACCGCCCGGCCCCGCACCCCGGTCACGTTGCACACCATGATCCCGCGCGCGGTCGCGGCGGCGGCGTCAATGTTGTCGTAGCCGATCCCCGGCTTGGCGACCACCTTCAGTCCGGGCGCCGCATCCATCATCTCGGGCCCCACCTCCCGGAAGACGGTGAGAATCCCCTCGACATCGGGGAGAAGAGACAGGATCGTCCCGAGTTCGTAGTCCGGCGGGCGGACCATTTCGTGCTCAGCGCCCAGCCAGCCGCTCCCCAGATCCCACTGGGGACTTCCATACAGACGATCGACGAGCAAGACTTTGGCCACTCTCAAATCTCCTCAAAAGAAAAATGTTGCCGCCGCTTAATCGTTCTCCAGAATTTCCGCGATGGTGACAAGCCGCCGCTCGGCGTGGCTCTTGAGCATCGCCCGCATGATCGCCAGCGCGCGGATGCCGTGAATCCCCGTCACTTCGGGCGTTCCTCCCTCGCGGATGCACCGCGCGAAATCCTCGAACTGCTCGCGGTTGGCGATATAGCGGCCCTCGGCAAAATCGCAGCCCACATCGATCACTTCCGCCTCGTGCATCGGGCCGTCCTTGGCCTGCAACATGGGCGGATGCGCGCTCGAGAGGCTGAGGTTTCCCGCCATCCCCTGGATCTCGAACGAGAAGTGGGGCGGGGAGACGTAGCTGCCCGAGATGCTGGCGACCATGCCGCTCTTGAGGCGGAAAACGCCCGATGCCGCGTCATTCACCGGAGAGGGGCCGCCCACCTTCCCGCACATGGCCTGCACC
This sequence comes from bacterium, assembly GCA_027622355.1. Classification (NCBI taxonomy): domain Bacteria; species bacterium. Next base: position 4,247 of record JAQBZT010000176.1, read on the forward strand.
TCGACGATCTCACCGAAGAGCGTTTCCATCATGTCGCCCATGTGGATGAGATAGCTGTAGAGCGGGCCGCCGGGGTTTTCCTCCGGGTCCCACCGCATGCTCTTGGGTCCCGCGACCAGGCCGTGGTTGAAGGTGAAGAAGCAGGCCGCCAGGCTCACCGTCCCGAGCCTGCCCGCATCCAGAAGTTCTTTCGTCTTGCGGAAAAGAGGCCAGCGGCGGAAGTTCTGCCCGATGTGGAGCACAACCCCCGCCTCCTCGCAGGCGGCGGCGATCGCCTTGGCGTCCGAGACCGAAAGAGCCATCGGTTTTTCCAGGTGCACGTGCTTGCCGGCGCGGGCGGCGGCGATGGCCTGCTCCTTGTGAACTTTGTTGGGCGAGATGATGGCCACGGCCTCGGTGCCCCCATCGGCCAGCAGATCCTCGAGGCTGGAAAACCCTTTTCCGCCGAACTTTCCGGTGAAGGCCTCCCGCGTGGCGGGCGTCCGGGCGAATCCGCCGGAGATCTCGATGCTGCCCGAGGCCCGGGCCGCCTCTCCGAGGCTTTCCCCCCACCACCCCAGGCCGATGAACGCCATCCTGACGGGCGGCGATACTTGCGAGGAGCTACTCATATTCATCTCCAAAAATCCGAAGTTCCACAATGAAACAGGGGACACCCTCCCCCGTCGTCAGGGACGGCGTCCCCCATCGAAACGCTGCTCTACTTTTGCGCAGGGCCGGAGAAAATCTAGCCGATAATCTTCAGTTCGGGAACACTCACCGGCAGCGATGCGTTGGCGATGGCCACCTGCCTCGCCACGTTGCGCGCCGCCTCGCGGAACGCCTTGGCCACGAGACTTTCCGGATCTCCCACCACGACGGGAACGCCCTTGTCCCCTCCCAGGCGTATCTTGATGTCGAGCGGAATCGCGCCGAGGAAGGGCACCTCGTAGCGGTCCGCCGCGCGCTCCCCGCCGCCGGTGTCGAAGATGTTCTCGCGGTGGCCGCACTGCGGGCACTCGTAGTAGCTCATGTTCTCCAGAATGCCGAGAATGGGTACATCTGTCTTGCGGAACATCTGAAGGCCCTTGCGCGCATCGAGGAGCGCGATGTCCTGCGGGGTGGTCACGATCACGGCGCCCGCGAGCGAGACCTGCTGGACGATCGTCAGCTGCGCGTCGCCCGTCCCGGGCGGAAGATCGAGGATGAGATAGTCCAACTCCCCCCAGATCGTTTCGCCGAGGAACTGGACCAGGGCTTTCATCACCATCGGCCCGCGCCAGATCACGGGGCTGTCCTCGTCCACGAGAAAGCCCATCGACATCACCTTCACGCCGTGGCTCTCCAGCGGGATGATGCGGTGATCCGGGGTGGCCTCGGGCTGCATGCCCGCAACGCCCAGCATCTGCGGCTGGCTCGGCCCGTAGATGTCCGCATCGAGTATCCCTATCTTGGCGCCCTCGGCCGCGAGGGCGAGGGCGATATTTACCGAGACGGTGGACTTGCCCACCCCGCCCTTCCCGCTGGCGACGGCGACAATGTTCTTCACCCCATGGATGTCCATCTTACCCGCCCCGGCCGGGCGCCCCCGCACATGGCTCGAGAGGCGGACGTTGACGGCTTCCACGCCCGGCATCGCGCCGACGGCCAGCTTGCAGTCCTCGATGAATTTCTCCTTGTTCGGGTGGGCCGGGGTGGTCAGCTCGAGCGTGAACGCAACCGCGCCCCCGCAAATTTGCACCTCCTTGATCATCTTCAGGGACACCAGATCTTTACCCAAATCGTGATCTTTGACATGTTTCAGGGCTTCGAGGACTTGTACTTCGGTTACCTCTGCCATGAGAATCTTCACTCCCCGTGTAAAACCGGCCGCCAGACATGCCGGGTATGGGCCATAAAGGATATGGGAAAACAACTCGGCGCATCTTATGGGCCGGATTTTCCCGCTGTCAAACCAGCGCCTCCACCGGTTCCTGAGATTCGCCCAAAGCCCGAAATCGGTTGACGGCTCACCGGGCCGGGTATTAAGTTGAAGTCGATTCAAGAGGAAATAACCCGATTTCATTCGCAGGGCTCCCGCACATTCTTCCGGTGAGCCGCCATTGCAAGGAGGCTTGCCGAATTGGACATCATCGTCTGCATCAAGCAAGTCCAGGACCCCGACATCCCCCCGCGCGACTTCAAGGTGGACGAGGAGAACCGCAAGGTGATCCCGC
>JAQBZT010000177.1 GCA_027622355.1 bacterium
CGGCGCGAGGAATCTGCTTTTCCACAGCAGATTCCTCAGTCGCTGCGCTCCTTCGGAATGACACCGCTGGTCCATTGTGCAAACTAACCCACTGCCGACTCACTTCCCGTCTCGCGCCTCGATGTTGTCCTGCCGCTGGTGAACGAACAGATCGGCGTAGGCTTTCGGCAAAAAGATCAGCCCGAACAGACCGTTGGCGAGCATGAAGGTGAGGTGGGAGGCGAGGCTGTAGGCGAGGAGATCCGCCTCGGCCGCATAGCCGCTGAAGAAGAAGATCCAGGCGGCCTGGGAGGTGCCCAGGTGGGCCACCGTGACGGGCAGGGCGGCGACCAGAAAGACGACCGGCAGAAAGATCAGCAACCGCAGGAGGGGGATCTCGATCCCAAAGAGGGAGAGCGCGTAGCGGTGGACGAAGATGGAGAGGAGGAAAATCGATCCTTTCATCAGGAGGACGGCGGCCATCTGCCAGAAGCGCGCGCTCCGCAGGGTGTGGAAGATGGGGCTCTCCTTCCACCGGGGGAAGGGGATTCCACGTGCGAGGAGCAGGGCGCAGGTCCAGACGGCGGCCAGCCCCAGGGGGAGGAGGATGGAGGCGCCGGGCAGCGTGCCCGGAAAGCCCCAGAGGCCGATGGTGGCGAAAAGGAGGAGGTTGGTGGCCTCCAGGAGGATGAGGGTGGCGATGGTGCCCGAGATTCGCCCGAGCGGCGTCAGGAACCGTCTGTAGATGTAGAGGGCGAGCGCCGCCTGCGCGAGCTGGGTGTTGATCAGCGAGACAAGGTAGGTGGAGGCGCGGACCGGGAGCAGCTCGCGGTAGCGGATCGGCCCGTGAAACCAGCGCACCATCCGCGAGAGGACGAAGGTGTCCACCGAGAAGAAGCAGAGAGAGAAAACGCCCATCAGGGCGAAGAAAGGCAGCAGCCGGGCGCGGGAGATCGCATCCCAGAACCGATCAAAGGGGATGCGCGTGAAGATGAAGGCGAAGATGAGGAGGGTGAGCGCCAGCGGCCAAAGGCGCGCCCAGAGCGGGGTTTTCTTGGCGCTGTGCGCGGGGGTGTCCAAGGGCGGTCAGCTTCGCGGGGGCAGGCAGTGGGCGAGGGTTTCCGCGATGGGGGTGAGGGCGAAGGGGAGGGTGTTCTTTATCTCCTCGGCGTCCGCCAGGTGTTCGTTGAAAAGGGTGTCGTAGACTGTGTGGTTCCAGCCGATGGAAGGGATGATCGAGCTGCAGCACACGGCGCTCAGCCAGGCGATGGGGCGCGGGATGGGGATGATTTTCGGGTTTTTCCCGAGGCGGCTTCCGGCCCGTCGGATCAGATCGGCAAAAGTGAGCGTGTCCGGTCCCGGCAAGTTGACGATCTGGAGCGGGCGGGTCGGGTTGAGGATGGCCCATTCGATCGCGGCGATGACATCGTTTTGGGAAACGGGTTGAATCCGGAAGTTGCCCCCCTTCACCAGCGGAACGAAAGATGCGCCCGCCGCCCGCTTGAGACCCGCGAGCGCGGCGCCTTCGGACCCGAGGACCATCGGGACGCGGAATATGGCTCCGCCCAGATCGGCGCTTTGGATGGCCTGCTCGGCCAGCCCCTTCGAGCGGATATAGAGGTTTCGCGACTCCGGGTCCGCTCCGATGAAGCTGAGGTAGATGATGTTTTTGATCCCGGCCTCGAGTGTGGCCAGGACGACGTTCTGGGTGGACTTGAAATTCGCGTCCAGGAGTGTTTCCCCGGCCTTTGGGCGCAGCGCCCCGGCCAGGTGGACGATGGTGTCGGCCCCTTCGATCTGCCGCCGGATTTGATCCTTGTCGCCGTAATCCACTGCCAGAATTTCAGCGGAGAGCGGCCGGAGCGCCGCCGCCCGCCCCAGATCGCGCACCAGGGCGCGCAGGCGGGTCGGGATGGTTCCGCCCTCGCGGCTCAACCACTGAATCAAATGTTTGCCGATGGCGCCATTCGCGCCGGTGACGACGATGTCGATCGGAGTCTGCTCCTGCAAGCTGAATCTGGGTGCACCAAACCGTTTCCGCTTTGGGGGGAAGAGTATGCCGCCAGCGGGGGAAATTTCAAACCCTACGCCCGGCCGGAGAGCATCCGGTGGGTGGGTCCGGTCAACTGCTCAATCTTCAGGCCGAAGGGGCAGGCGCCCGCACAGGCGAGGGACTCGCAGGTGAGGCAGGCTTCCGCCCCGGCTCCCAGCATGGCGTACTCGCTCCGGGCCAGCCGCATGTCGCCGTAGCCGCGGGCGTACATCCGCGTGCGGAGCACATCCGGGATGGACACCCCCTTCGGGCAGGCGCCCTCGCAGGCGTCGCAGGCCTGGCGGCAGAAGGAAGCGCCGTTGATCTTGGCGTAGGTCTTGAGGAGGCGGAAATCCTCCCGGGCCGCCGAGCGCCACCCCGAGGCGCCGACATACTCGCTGATGAGCGAGCGGCTCGTCATGGAGATGATGAGGCTGTCCACATCCGGGTTGGAGAGCACCCACCGGAAGGCGGCCTGGGCGTAGGTGGCGCCGCCCTTTTCGTAGGGGCGCATGTCGTTGAGCCGCCCGCCGTAGAGGACTTTCATGGCGATGATCCCGATGCCTTTTGATTTGGCTTTCTTGATGGCGGCGGGGAGGGCGGGCTGGCGCGCGATGAAGTCGAAGCCCCGGGTGAAGCGCTCGAAGAAGGCGGGGTCTTGCCCGAAGTTGTAGGCCACGAGAAATACGTCCACCCCGCCCGCCATGCCGGCATCCAGGCAGGAGATGAGGCGTCCGGCGTGGCCGGAGATGCCCGTGTAGCGGATCTTGCCCTGCTTCTTGGCGAGCGCGTTGAACTCGTGCCACTCGGGGTTGGTGATCACCTCCGGGTTGTTCACGGCGTGATTGAAGTAGACATCCACATAATCCGTGCGGAGGCTGCGGAGGCTTTTCTCCAGCGTCTCCATCATTTGCTCTTTCCGGGAGGAGGACCAGGTGGATGTTTTCGAGGTGAGGTAGACCTTGTCCCGTTTGCCGCGAAGGGCGTTGCCGATGGTTTTTTCCGACTCGCCGCCCGTATAGCTCTCGGCGCTGTCGAAGTAGTTGACCCCGAGGTCGAGGGCGTGGTGGACGAGATCCTCCTCGCCGGAGCCGAGACGGCTTCCGCCGAAGGAGATGTCCGACATGCGGATGTCGGTGCGGCCCAGTTGCTTGTAGCGGCGCACGCCGGCCGGGGTCTGCGCGCCGGCATCCTGAGCCAGCGGCAAAAGGCCGAGCGAGAGCCCGGCGAGGGTTCCCCTCTGGAGGAATTCCCGGCGATCCAGGACAGGTTTTTCGGGATGCATGTTGCCCTCTTCGGCGGCTGGAGATGTCCTAGGATATGCAAACGGGCGGGAGCTGACAAGATAGGCTTTTGCGCCCAAGCGCCGCGGCCCGACGGGTTTCCCCGGGTGGTCCCGAAGTCTGCCCCCGCCTATAATCCGGGCACGCGGATGAAAACGCAAAAGTATGGTTTTGCCGGAGGTTTTGGATGAAAGCGCTTGGGCGTTCGCTCGATATCGGCTGCGGACAGGCAAAAAAGGCGGGCGCGTTCGGAGTGGACATCAACGCCCGGACGGATGCCGATGTTTTGGCCGATGTCTCGGGCGATGGTCTTCCCTTCCAGGCCGGCAGCTTCGAGCGCATCTGGATCTCCCACATCATCGAGCATGTAGAATCCCCGCTGCGGCTTCTGGAGGAGATCCACCGCGTCGGCCGCGAAGACGCCGAGATCGAGGGGGTGACTCCGCACTTCTCCAACCCCTGCAGCTTCGCCGACCCGACCCACCGCCATCACTTTTCATTTTATGTTCCTGAACTTTTTCCGCGATCAGGCCGCGCCCGCCTCGGGCGCACGCAAGTGGGCGAATCGTTTTCTGGAGTGCTATTACCCGGCCATCGGTTTTTACACGGGGGTCCGCTTTGAGGTGCTGGAGCTGGAACTGACCTTCTGCCGGCTCCACCGCTGGCTCGGGATCGCCTGGCTGGCCAACCGCTTTCCCGAGATTTGGGAATTTCACTTCTCGGGCATCTTCCGGGCCCGGGACATCCGCTTCCGCCTCCGGGCGCGGAAGGGTTCCTGAAAAAATTCTGAGACAAAAAAAACCTGAGACAAAAAAAGGAGAGGCCCCGCGGGGCCCCTCCCGTCGTGCGCTTTTTGTCTTTGCCGCCTCAGGCGCCGAGAATGCGGAAGTGGCGCTCCTGCTTGAGGAGCGGCTCCCATCCATCTTTCTTGACGATCACCGAGTATTCGATCTGGTAGCCCCCGTAGCCCATCGTCCCGATCGGCGCCTCGATGTTGATGACGGCGTTCTCGGGCAGGGGAATCTCCGAGGTTTTGGGCAGGAACGGCTGGTCGTACTTCACCTCGTCGGCGAGGATGAAGGGAAACTCCCGCGCCTCGAGGCCGACGGTGTGGCCGGCAAAGGGGCTGTTGAAGCCGGGGAGGCCGGCCTTGTGAATGCCCTTTTTCAGGGCGTTGTAGATCTGCCCGCCGGTCACGCCCTCCTTGACGATGTTGACGCCCTCGTGGAAGCCGGTCTCGACGGCCTTCCACTCGCGCTTGGACTGCGCGGAGGGCTCGCCGATGGAGCCGCAGCTTCCGGTGTCGGCGTTGTAGTTTCTGAAGAAGAGGCCGGCGTCGAACATGAAGTGCTCGCCCCTTTTCAGCTTCCGGTTGGTCGGGGGGAAGATGAAGCAAGAGCGCGGGCCGCTGTTGAAGTGGAACCAGTGCCACATGCCGCCGGGCCGGGCGACCTCCTGCCGCCAGACCTCGGCCACGTCATTTTCGGAGACGCCTTCCTTGATAAAACCAAAGAACTTGGCGATGGCGTTCTCGTTGACCTCGGCCGCCGCGCGCAGGCGCTCGATCTCCTCGGGGGTTTTCACCAGGCGGATCATCAGGAAAAGATTCGTGCCGGGGAGGAACTCACAATCGGGCAGCTTGTCCTTCAGCCTCTCGAAGAGGGCGGGCGGGCACCCTTCCTGATCCAGGGCGATCCGGCCCTTCGTGATGCCCCGGTTTTTGAGGGCGGTGACCAGAGCGTCCACGATGGTGGGGTATTTCCCCCCCGACTCGTGGAGATGCAGATACATGCGCATCTCATCGTCCGGCGGGGTGTACCCCTCGGGGATGATAAGGGCGGACTGGCCGCCGTAGCTGTAGACGTTATCGGCGTATCCGCCGTAGGCGGCGTAGTAGCTGTTGTCCGAGCGGGTCATGATGAGGTCGCTTCCCGCCTGGGGGTCGTTGACGAGCAGGGCGTAGCTCTGGAGGCTGCGGTAGACGCGCTGCGCCCATCCGACGTGGCCGGTCAGGTAGGTGACGTTCTCGAGAGTGGTCCCGATCATCGCCACGAGGTTGTGCTGGGTCATCAGTTCATGGGCGCGTTCTTTGTTCAAGAGCATGTCGGGCCTCCGCCTTACGGGGTAGCGATGTGTAGAAGTCGGTTCTTCGAATGTGTGGGGTGAAATCTACCACAAAGGGGGAATGGGGACCACAAAACCAAGGTTTCTTGACAGGACGCCGCCGATCCCGGAAGGATGAGCGGGAAGGGGAGAAAAAGAGGCGATTTGGCTTTCCGTTTGGAGGTTTCCGGGCATGGAGATGGACCGGTCGGCGGCCGAGGCGCTGCTGCATGAGTGGACCCAGAGCGAGGGCCTCCGGGCCCATGCCCGGGGGGTGGAGGCCTGCATGCGCCGCTACGCCCGCGAATTCGGCGAGGACGAGGGGCTTTGGGGGCTCACGGGCCTTCTCCACGATCTGGACTATGAGCGGCACCCGAGCCCGGAGGAGCACCCCCGGGTGGGCTGCGGGGTGCTCCGGGAGAAGGGCTGTCCCGAGGAGATGATCGAGGCCATTCTGGGCCATGCCGCGTATCTGGAGGTTCCCCGGGAGAGCCGGATGGCCCAGGCGCTTTATGCCGTGGACGAGCTGGTGGGGCTGATTACGGCGGTGGCCCTGGTGCGGCCCTCCAAGGATGTCCGGGATGTCTCGCCCAAGAGCATCCGGAAGAAATGGAAGGATAAAGCCTTTGCCAAAGGGGTAAATCGGGAGGATATCGAGCGGGGGGCCGAGGCGCTCGGGGTGCCGCTCGAGGCGCACATTGGCGCGGTTCTGGGCGCGATGCAGGAGGTGGCCGCCGGGCTGGGGCTGGACGGCTCCGCCGCCGGCTGAGGGGCTGCCCCCGTTCGTAGAGAAATTTGGTCCGGTTTGTTTGACCTTTTTTTTGAAATGGTTGAATAATCACGGAAAGGGGGGGCCGGGCTCACGGGCGCCCCGGAGAATCGCCCAGGGAAAGTGCAGCGGTTTTCCGATCGGGTGCAGTGATGCCGGAA
>JAQBZT010000178.1 GCA_027622355.1 bacterium
GCGGCGGGGGTCATGATGATCCCCATTCCGGGGGCGGGGATTCTTCGGGGGGTGGAGGGCGAGGCGGAGGCGCTGTCCACACCCGGCATCGAGGGGATCGAGATCACCATCCACCCCGGCGGGCGGGTGGTGCCGCTGCCGGAGGGCAACCGCTATCTCGGCTTCATCTTCGCCAAAAGAAATACGCCCGGCGAAGTGGAATCTGCCCTCCGCCGGGCGCATGAAAAGCTGCGTTTCAATCTGGAGCCGGAAGCCTAGCTCTACTTCTTCGTCTGCTCGTAGTAGGGGTTCGTCCCCGAAGCGTGGTCCGTCGTGTCCACCACCTCGATGTCGGGGTCGAGCTGCTGCAGCCGGGCCTCGACACCCGATTTCAGCGTCACGTCCGCCATCCCGCAGCCGGCACACCCGCCGCCCATCTGGATGAATATCCGCTTGCCCTCGATGTCGAGCAGGTTGATCACCCCGCCGTGGGAGGCCACCGCCGGGTTGATCTCGTTGTTGATGATCTCCTCGATCTGGCTGAGAAGCTCGCTCTCGTTCTCGCCCCGCTCGCGGTTCACCTTGAAGCCGCTCGTCGGGCCGTCCTCCACGAAGTCGATCTTCGCCTTCTCGGCGCGATCGAGATGATCGGGAGAGGTGTAAACCCCGATGTGGGGGTTATCGAGCTTGATGTAGTCGGCGGCCTGCTCTTCTTTCACCAGGTCGAGTTTGTAGCCGCCCTCGAAGGAAAGGAGAATGCCGGCGAAGCCCCCGCCCTGGGCATCCATGATCTCTTTGACCTTGCTGGCCGCCGCCTCGGTAATCTGCATGGCATTCGCTCCAAAGAAAAAAAAGGTCCATTCGGTCCCATATCCGACCGATTCCGTCAGGTATCCTACCCGCGCGCGCGGAAAATGGCAATCGGGGCTCCTAGCCGATAGCCGCGATGGCCTCGACCTCGAGGAGAAACGCGGGGTTCGCCAGCCCCCGCAGGACGCAGAGGGTGCTCCCGGGGGGCGGCTCGAAGTCGCCGAAATAATCGGTCAGAACGCCGCGTCCCTTCGGAGTGTCCTCCTGCCGGACGACGTAGATCGTCACCTTGACGACATCGGCGAGGGTGGCGCCCCCCGCGGCGAGGGCCTCGATCAGGTTCGCCTTGATCTGGGCCTGCTGGGCTGCGAAATCCCCCTCTCCGGCGACGGTCCCGTCCGGGGTGGCCGAGACCTGTCCCGCCGTGAAGACGAGCTTCTTCACCCCCTCGACGGCGACGACGTGGGAGTAGTTGGCGAAGGGCTGGTGCAGGTTCGCTGTCGCCTGATGCGCGGTTTTCCGCATGGGTGTTCTCCTCTCCGTTATTCGTGTTTCGCAAGGCGGGCGATGGCCCGGCGAAGGCGCGGGTGCGCATTGAAGGCGTGCACGAAATCCGACTCCCGGCGGCCGCCCTTGGCGCGGATAATTCCCACAAGCGCGCGGAGTTCTTCGCGGGGCCAGCGCGAAAGCCCCGGAAGCGCCATGACAAGGGGCGCCCAGCGCCGCCAGGCCGCACGCTCCCCGGGGGACCAACCTTGAAGCGAGCGGACGCCGAGGAGCGCCGCCTCCTCTTTCGCGCAGGTGCGCTCCCCTTTCTCCCGATCCCCGCCGAAGCGGCCCGCCAGATAGTCCGTCACCAAAAGCCCCACCGGTCCCAGCTCCATCGCCCCGAGCGCCTCGCGGCGCGGCCGCCCGAGCGAGAGGAACATCGTGCGCTCGGAGAGCCGCTCGAGCGCGGCGCGGGAGGTGCGGTGACGCGGATTTTTCTTCCGCCGGGCGATCTCCGCCCTTGCCAGGCGGAGCGCCGCGCCCGCCCGCGGCCGGAAGCCGAGGTTCGCGTAGAACCACCACGCCCCCGAGCGCAGCGCCTCCTCGTTGTCCATCCCGAGCTGGTAGGGATCGACCGAAAAGGTGTCCGCCCCGAAAAGACTGAGGAAGGCGGCCAGCACCGCCGCGAGCAGGCCCACCGCCTCGCCCCCCCGAAAAGCGGGAAAGATGTTGAGGGCCGCCTCGCAGGAGCCAAAGAGCCCCGCCCCCGTTCCGTAGCCCACCACCACGCCGTTCTTGAAGATGAGAAAGCCGTAGAGCGCGGCCAGCAGGTGCCGCCGCCCGGGCGGCATTCCGATGAGGGCGATCGCCGCCCCCCCGCCGCAATCGGCGAGGCGCACATCCCGCGGGTCGGCATAGGCGAAGGCGTCGAGATCGCGCTGGCGCAGCGCCATCGCCCCCTTGGCAAGGTCCACCACCCGCTGCCCCGCCGCCGGGGAGAGGTCGCGGAAGCGCGGCCGCATCCCGAGGACACGCCGCTTGAAGTCATCCCGCCCCCGATCGAGCGCCCCCCGCTGGCAGACCACCTTCCCGGCGGGAAAGCGCTCCCGCCCCCGCGCGGGGGTGGTCGCGCCCGGCATCACGCAAAGGGGCACGTCGAGGTCCTCGTAGAGTTTCTGCCGGAGGGCGTCCGGCACTTTCAGCGCACGGAACCTGGCGAGCAAAAACGCCGCCTCGCTCTCTTCCTTCTTCCGCATCCGGCCGATCCACTCGCGGGCGGAAAGGTCCGCCGAATCGAGGCCGAGGGCCTCCGCATCGAGCGCCAGGTGTTCGAGCAGCCCTTCGAGCGCGTCCGCATTCTCGAATTCATCCCAATCGATCGCGAGATGATCGCCCCATTTACGGGCCAGCCAGTCAGCTGTCGCGTGATAGAAGGGATAGCGGATCTCGGTGCCCGCGATGCCCGAATCGGCGAGCACCCTGCGGTGGCGTTTGAGGTCCGCCCGCGCCTCGAAGTTTTTCAGCATCCACTCCGCCAAGCGGCGGACCCGGGGGCTGTCCGGCCAGGCGCGGATGAAGAGCAGGAGATCGTGCAGCCGCGCCACCTCCCCCGCGCGCGGCAATCGCGCACGCCCGAGCGCATCGAGGAAGGCGTACTTTTCCCGCTCGGCTTCTTTTCCGAAGACAAGCCGGAGGCTTTCGAGCGTGCGGAGATGGGCGGCGGCGGATTGGGCCATGGACGGGAAGGCCCCTACGGCTCGACGACGACCTTGAGGGCGCCGTCCTTGCGATCGCGGAAGGTCTCCATCGCCTCGGTGAACTGCCGGAGGGGAAAGCGGTGGGAGACCAGATCGGCGAGGTTGAGGGCGCCGCTCCGCCAGAGGGCCATCACCTGGGGCAGGCAGTTCGGCGCGGCGCGCGAGCCCACGATCTCGAGCTCATCGAGCAGGATCCGCGCGGCGGGGATCGGTACCTCTTCCTGGGCGACGCCGCCGATGACGACGCGGCCGCCTTTTTTGATCATGTCGATCCCCTGGCGGATAGCGGCGCCGCTCCCCGCGCACTCGAGGACAACGTCGGGGCCGATGCCGCCGGTGGTTTCCTTCATGTACGCCAGAACGTCGGTCTTCTCGAAATCCACCGTTTCGTAGCCCAGCTCACCCGCCTTCTTCAGGCGATCCCCGCGGCCGATGACGATGACGCGCCCCGCCCCGAGGGCGCGCGCGCACTGGTAGGTGATGGACCCGACGGCGCCGGGGCCGATGACGGCGACGGTGTCGCCCGGCGCGATCTTCCCCTGCTTGGCGATGTGGAGGGCGATCCCCGCCGTGTCGAGCAGGGAGGCCTCGCTGAGGTCCTCATCGGGGGCGAGCTTCGCAATCGAGCGGGTGTGGGCGTTCATGTACTCGGCGTAGGCGCCGGGGGCGGTCATGCCGTACTGGCGGTGGCCCGCCGCCATGTCGCCGTAGTTGAGGCAGAGGTTGTAGCGGCCCTTCATGCAGTTGGCGCAGTAGCCGCAGCCGACGGCCGAGCTTCCGGCCACCTTATCGCCGGGGGCGAAGCCGGTGACGCCGGAGCCGACGGCCACGATCGTGCCCGCCCACTCGTGGCCGATGATGAAGGGCCAGTGCGGCGGCCACATGGGGAAGAAGTTTCCCGCGATGATGCCGAGGTCGGTTCCGCAGATGGCCACCGCGCCGACGCGGCAGAGCACCTCCTGGGGGCCGACCCCGGGAACGGGCACCTCCTGGAACTCGTACTTGTGCGGTTCAAGGAGTACGAGGGCTTCCATCGTCTGACTGGCCATGGTGTTCCTCCTACGCGGTCCGCGCCTGGATGTCCTCTTGGGTCACATCGCCCATGTAGACGTAGCCGGTGTCCTCGACGCTTCCCGCGCCGATGTAGAGGCCCACAGCCTCGATGGGCTCGGTCTCGCTCAGATTGTACATCCAGTGCTCCACTCCCTTGGGGATGTAGTGGAAATGACCGCCGCGCACCTCGACCCGGTCCGGGCCGGCGCCTGCGAGGCCGTGGCCGCTGATGATGTAGTAGATCTCCTCGCAGTTGTCGTGGCGGTGCTTTTTGTGGACGGCGCCCGGAAAGAAGCGCGCCCGGAAGACCGTCGTGGAGCTCCCGTTGTGCTTTCCGATGGGCAGGCGGAAGTCGGTGATGGACCAGCCCTCGCCCGCGTCCATCTTCTCGGGCGGCACATCGTCCAGGTGGACCAGAATGCCCTCGCGGAAGCCCTTGCGGGGCATCTTGAGATCGGCCTCGGTCACATCGCCGCGGTACTGGTAGCCGCTCTCCTCGACGCTCCCCGCCCCGAGGTAGAAGCCGATGACGAGGGCCGCCTCATCCTTCGTCTCGTTGTGGAAAAAATGCTCCGAACCCTTGGGCATCAGGCGGCAGTGGCCCGCGCGCACATCGGCCCGGCCGTCGCCCTGCCCGACGACGCCGTGGCCGCTCAGGTAGACGGCGATCTCATCTGCGTTCGTGTGGAGGTGCTTCTTGTGGGTGGAGCCGGGCCGGAAGATGGAGTGAAAGACGGCGGTGGAGCTGCCGTGCGCGCCGGTGATCGGCAGGCGGAACTCGGAGATGGCCCAGCCCTCGCCTTCCGCCATGTTCTCGGGCTTCACGTCGTCCACGTGAATCAGGGGGTATTTCAGCGCCATGATGTATTTCCTCTTCGGATATGAAGAATGGGCTAAAGCGCGCCCGTTCGCTGTTTGAGGTCTTCCCCGGTCACCGGGCCCAATAAATTCCCTCAACCCTGGAAAGAGGATCTCTGCAAGGACAAGCCAAAAGGTTTAAGGATATCAGCAAAAGAACTCTCTGCAACAAAATTAGGCCTAATGCTCTGAGCTTGTTTAGCCAACTGTTTCTCTCGCTCAACATCTTCTGGAGTCCAGTGAGTAATTCTCACCAATTTTCCATAATTTTCCGAATCATGGCGCGCACCATAAGCAGCCCAGATAGCAAAGACATCGGCCCTTTTGGCCATTAGTATATCCCGAGCCATGCTGTCACCGACATACGCAGCATGTCCAGGTGGAATTCCACAACTTGAGCATATTTCAAGCAAGACGGTTTCATCAGGCTTTCTCTGATGGCGAGTCAGCTCCTTGACCTTCTCCATTGGAAAATCAGAAACCCAATTTTTAGAAACCTTGTCATCGGGATGATTCCCAAGTGATCTTTCACGGCAATAAATTTTCTGAAAATATTCAGTCAGGCTCAACCTTTTCATCCGATCAATAACCGCAAAGAGATTGCTTTCCGTATGAGCGACCATCATTATTCCATTTGACTTCAGTGCATCGAGAGTCTCTTTAACACCCGGGAACAATACCAATGTCTTTTTTCTGATTGCATTGAAAGCATAAAAAGCAGGATCAAGCAGTTCCTTGAGTTCGACATTACTCTTGTCGGAATACAAATCTGCGATTGTTGCAGTTTCAAGAAGAGAAAAAGGATGTTCTGAGTCATGATGCTTCTGATGGACTTCCTTGAAATCGTCCAATAATTTCTCTCTATCACATCTTGTTATTCTAACCGCTTCATCAACCATTGCATAAAAAGACGCAGTAAAATACGCAACCCAATCGTAGAGAGTATTGTCCAGATCACAGACTACCAATTCAGGGGAAAATGCCACGGAATAATACACTCCCTACTTTGAGACTATTCAAATATGCTTATTTCATTTGGCCATCTCTTTCCTGCTTTGCTTTCTTATCCTCACTAGGGGGCTGTTTGGTTTTAATTTGAGGATTGTTCTTATCTCTTTCAACAGCTTTAGAAGTCTTTTCTGTGTATTTTTCAGACACAGAAAATTTCGCCGAAAAATATATCAACCCAATACTCATTATCACTAAAATAGTAATTGTCCAATTGTAAAATGCCCTTACTTTCTTTTCCGCAGTCTTCTTTTTGTTCTTACCCGTAGGTTTAAGGGCACCTCTAAAAACCTCCCCTATTTTATCTCTGATGTGATCCAATAGAGGCCTCC
>JAQBZT010000179.1 GCA_027622355.1 bacterium
TTGTAGGTGATGCCGAGGCCGCCCCCGAGGTTGAGATAGCGAATCTCGTGCCCATCCTGGCGGAGCGCCTTCACCAGACTCACCACCTTGGCCACCGCATCCACGAAGGGGCTGCTCTGGGTGATCTGGCTCCCGATGTGGCAGTGCACCCCGATGGCCTCGACCCCGGGAAGCTCCGCCGCCGTGCGGTACTGGGAGAGCGCCCGCTGGATCGCGATGCCGAACTTGCTCTTCTTGAGGCCCGTCGAAATGTAGGGATGGGTCTCGGGGTCCACATCCGGATTCACGCGGATGGCCACCTGCGCGACTTTCCCGAGGCGGATCGCCACATCGCTGATGTTGCGGAGCTCCTCCTCGCTCTCGATGTTGAACATGAGAACACCCTGCGCGAGCGCATAGGCGATCTCATCATCCGACTTCCCCACGCCGGCGAAAACGATCCGCTCGGCCGGAACCCCCGCCTGGACGGCACGGTAGAGCTCCCCGCCCGACACGATGTCGAGCCCGCCGCCCATCTCGGAGAAAAGGCGGAGGATCGCCAGGTTGGAGTTGCTCTTCATGGCGAAGCAGATGAGATGCGGCACCTCGGCGAACGCTTCATTGAAGACCCGGAAGTGCCGGGAGAGCGTCTTGTGGCTGTAGACGTAGCAGGGCGTCCCGACCTTCTCAATGAGATCGGGGATGGACACCCCCTCGGCGTGCAGCACGCCGTCCTTGTACGCGAAATAGTGCATGGCTTCCTTCTTTCTTTTTCGGGCCAATCTTCTTCAGGTCAGGGGCCCGCTAAGGCCCCTTGATAATCGGTTCCTGCGGCTGCCGCGGCGGCCCCTTCACGCCGCAGCCGGAAACCAGCCCGATCAGAGAGACGAGGATCGCTCCCGCCAGCATGATCGAAAACATCCGCCGCAAGCCGTCCCCCCCTTTCCTAACGCGAACGCAAGCCGAGCCGTTTTCGCTCGGCCCGGATCTGCCGCAGGACGCTCTGGCGCGAGGCACCGCCCGCGCTCTTGCGGCCCGCCGTCGCCCGCTTCAGATCGGTTTCCTTCAAATCGGCAGGCTTGAGCCGCGAATCGGCCTTCTTCAAATCCGCCGCCGACAGTTCGCCCAGCGGCACGTCTTTCTCCAGGGCCAGCCGGACGGCTCTTCCCGCCGCCGCATGGGCCTGCCGGAAGGGTACCCCCCGCCGGGCCATGGCGTCGGCCAGATCGGTCGCCGTCATGTAGCCGCCCTCGGCCGCGGCGGCCATCCGCTCGGGCTGGGGCCGAATCGCCGCCACCAACTCTGCCATGACGCCCAGCGATGCGAGCAGCGTGTCGGCCGCATCGAACAGGGGTTCTTTGTCCTCCTGCATGTCGCGGTTGTAGGTGAGCGGCAGCCCTTTCATCAGCGTCAAGAGCGAAACGAGCGCGCCGTAGGCCCGGCCGCTCTTTCCCCGGACAAGCTCGGCCACATCGGGATTTTTCTTCTGCGGCATCAGGGAACTCCCCGTCGCAAAGGCGTCGGGAAGCTCGATGAAGCCGAACTCGCCGCTCGCCCAGAGGACGATCTCCTCCCCCAGCCGGCTCAGGTGCATCATCGAAACCGCCGCCGCCGCCGCGAACTCGATGGCGAAATCCCGGTCGCTCACCGCGTCCATGCTGTTCTCCGCCACGGCGTCAAAGCCAAGTTTTTTGGCCACCATCCGCTGATCGATGGGGTGGCTGGTGCCCGCCAGCGCGCCCGCTCCCAGGGGGAGGACGTTCACGCGCCCTCGCGCATCGGCCATGCGCTCCCCGTCGCGCCGGAACATCTGGCCATACGCCAGGAGATGATGGGCGAAGGAAACGGGCTGGGCCCTTTGCAGATGGGTATAGCCGGGCATGATGAAGTCCACCCCCGCCTCGGCCTGCCGCAGAAGCGCCCGCCGGATATCCTCCAGCGCCGCTATCGTCTCGTCAATGATGTCGCGCAGCCAGAGGCGCACGGCCGTCGCCACCTGATCGTTGCGGCTCCGGGCGGTGTGGAGCCTTCCGCCCGCGGCGCCGATGCGCCGTGTGAGGGCCGCCTCGATGTTCATGTGGACATCCTCAAGGGCGGGATCGAAGCGGAATTTTCCCGCCTCGATCTCCCGCAGGATGGCCTTCAGGCCGGAGACGATCTTCCGGGCGTCCGCCCGGGGGATGATCCCACGGGCACCCAGCATTTCGGCGTGGGCCGCCGACCCGCGGACATCCCAGGCGGCCAGGCGCTGATCGAAGGAGACGCTCTCGGTGAAGCCCTCCACCCGGGGATTCGTCCCCGCAGTGAAACGCCCGCCCCAGGGCTTCGTCGTCTTCCGGCTTATCTTTTTTTCCGCCATTTTGGACCCATCCTGCCGATACCTTACCGATCAGGGGCGGGAACCACCAGTATCGCCCAGACCCCGAAGCGAACCCGCGAAAACCAGCCTATTACACGAAAGAATCCCTGTTGCGCAAGGGGCGGATCCCCGCCGGGCCGCTTGCCGCGGGTCTTTTCGATACGTAGTATCCCCCTGCTGGCGTTATCTTTCGCTCTTAACGAGGACCATGTGGAAACAACGACGCGGCCCGCTTCTCCCGCATCCGGGATGTTCAGCGCAAGTGAATGGCTGCTGATTCTCGCATGCTTTGTCCTTCTCGCCATCTCCGCAGGGGTGAACTTCAACTTCGGCATTTTCATCAAGCCGCTCTCCGCCGAATTCGGATGGTCCCGATCGGCGATTTCGGCCGGCTTTTCCATCTTTATGTTCACCATCTCGGCGACCGCCATCCTGGCCGGAGGGCTGGCCGACCGCTACGGAACCCGGCGCGTCGTCCTCTTCGGAACGATCATTCTCAGCATCGGCCTGATGGCATCCTCGAAAATCCAGAATCTGTGGCACTTCTATCTCCTGGCCGGCATCGTGGTGGGGCTCGGCCGCTCCTGCCACATGATCCCGATCCAGATTTTCCTCCCGCGGGCCTTCGCCCAAAACCGCGGGCTTGCGACAGGGCTCGCCGGCGCGGGGACGGGCGCCGGCATCTTTTTCCTCCCGCCCATCTCGGGGTATCTGGTTGACGCCTTCGGGTGGCGGAACGCCTATTTCATCCTCGGCATTTTGGTGGTTCTCATCGCGCTGCCCTTCATCGTCTTCCTGCGAATTCCCCGGAGCCATGGCCGCGCCAAGGCCCAGAAGATAGACACCGCAGAGTCAAGGGAAAATCCGGAGGCCACCCCCGGTGAGCCCGCCCCCGTGCCCGAGGCTTCGCTCGGCCTGCGGGCCATCATGAGGCGCCCCACCTTCTGGAGCATCATGGGCAGCCACCACTTCGATTGCCTTTGCCATTCCGTTCTCCTCGTCCATATCGTCCCCATGGCCATCGAGGCGGGAATCTCCAAGATGCACGCCGCGCTTCTGATGGGGGCAATGGGGTTCGGCGCCTTTGCCGGAAGGATCATCGCCGGGGTGCTCTCCGACCGCCTGGGGCCCAAACATTCGCTTTTCCTGGTGCTGCTTCTCCAGACGCTCCCGGTCCCCTTGCTGCTCTTCTCCCCATCGCTTCCTGTCTTTTTCACCATCGCGGTCACCATCGGCGTCGGCCTCGGCGGCCACGGCACGATGTACCCGCTTGTCACCCGGGAGTACTACGGTGCCCGGAAAGTGGGCATCATCTTCGGCTCGTTCTCGACCGGGGCGAGCATCGGTATGGCGGCAGGCGCTTATATCGGCGGGCTTCTCTACGACCTTTCGGGGGATTACACCCTCGCGGTTCTCTTCAGCTTCCTCGCCGGGCTCGTCTCGCTGGTTTTCGTCTGGGTGTATCCCGGAAGGCCCATCCTGGCGCCAGCTCGCCCGAAAATCGCCGCCACCTAGGCGGACTCCCGGCAAAAAAAAACCGGACGAGCGCTCCTCGTCCGGGAGAGTGGGCATCGGGAAAGTGCCGGGCCGAGCGGCAGGCCGTTCGGCCCCTTCCTCTCAGCTCCGCTCAGTCAATTTGAAGCTGGATTTTCTCAAAGGCATCGCGGAACGGCTGCTGATAGGACATGAAGTCTATCATCAGGATCTCCCGGATGCGCTCCGCGTTGTTGCGCTCGAACTCGTTGTGAAGCTTCTTCAAAAGGCGGCCGAAATCGGCCGAAACGGCCGCCAGCGACTTCCCGCCGACCTCGGCCGAAGCGTTATCGAGACCGGCCATCTGAAGAAGGTTCCAGTAGGAGTTGAGAATCAGGCTCCATCCTTCCGCGCAGCCCATAACGCCCATCTGTGCGCCTTCCTCATCGTTCGCCTTGAAGAACGAGACCGTTTTGTCGCTCCACTCGGAGAGTTTCACCAGAAACTCCAGGGAATCCTCGCAAGTCCGCCGCATCAGCGCCTTGGGGTCGGCCGAGAGACACTCGATATTCTCGAACTCGCCGATGGGGCGGCCAGCCCACTCGGCCATCTCGCCCTGCATCAGCGTCACATCGCCGTCCATCACGCCCAAAAGGACGCGGCCCAATTCCTTGAAATGATTCATCACCCATTCGCAAAGCTCGCCGAAGGTCGCAACGCCCGCCGGGATGTCGTACCGCTTTTCGTCCATCCTGAACTGCATCGTTCCGGTTGCTGTCGTCAGGTTCATCTGATCATCCTCTTGAAATCGTCCGGATCGCCTACTCGGTCGTGACCACGGGGATGCCTCCCGGAATGGCCGGCGAGGTAACAACTCCCTCCGCAACCTCTCTCCACGCGGACGCGAGCGGCTCCAGGGCCTTGCCTGCCTTATCGAGAAGTTCCGTGTCCCTTTCCTGGAGCCCCTTGGCGAGAGTGTCAAGGACGTACGCATAAATGTCCGCGAGCTGCTTGGAGAGCTCTGGTGAATATTTGGGGTTCAGACAGCCGAACAGCTCCGAGATGATGTTCATGGCCCGCAAAATCTCGGTGCTCGCGTCCATGTTCCTGTCCGGCTCATGCAGGAGCATCTGCCCCTTGCGGATTCGCTGGATCGCACCCTCATACAGGAGAACGACCAGCTGGGCGGGAGAAGCCGTCTTGATCTGCGTTTTCTGATAGCTCTTATAGGAATCTGTCGGTGCCAACGCAGCTCTCTCCTCTTGAAGGGCCTACCTTCCCCGGCCGCCTCGGGCGATAATCGACTGAGAGGTGGCCTCGATCTGCCGTAACTGGCCTTCCAGAAACGAACCCGTCGTCTGGAGACTCCCGAGCGCCTGTTCCAGCGCCGCAAATTCCCTCAGGAGCTTCTGTCTCTCTCGCTCGGCCTGCGCGAGCACAGAATCAATCTGGTTCTGCAGGTTACTAATCCTATTATCGGATTCCTGGAGCGCAGCTTGAATCGGGCCCTCCTGGCTGGTATCCGTCAGAAACTGGAGAAATTCCTTCATCTTCGAGGCAATGCCCCGGGAGACCACGACGGTTCCCTGCGGGGAGCCCTGCGTCAAAAGGGTATCGGGGGTGACGGTGACCTGGAGCTGAAGGCCATCGGTGTTGGCGTTGCCCGCGTCGCCCGTGAGGGTCTGCCCATTCCCGGTCGCCGCCTCGCCTCTGATGGTTCCGGCCACGTCCTGACCGGTAATGGTGGTCGTGGAATTCGCCGTGCTGGCTCCCAGGCCCGTGGTTCCCGCAGTGGCGCTCGTCGCCGTCGAGGTCACCTTGATGGTGTGGGAGGATCCGTACTCGTCGTGGCGAATCGAGATTTTCCCGGTCGCGTTGTTGAATACCGCCCGGGCGTTGTTGATGTTCACGTTTTTCAGCGCCGAATTGATGGCGGAAACCGTTCCCTCGGCCGAGAGGCCGACCGTCAGATTGACCGAGGTGACCGTCCCGTCCACATCAATGGTCAGCGTCTCCTCGGCCGTGATGCCGGCCGCCACATTCAGGGCGCCTTGCCGCTCGGCCTGGGTGGCCGCCCGGGTGATGTCGACGGCATAGCCGCTGGCGGAGCTGACCTTCGTTTTGCCCGTAAAACCAAGGACTTTGATGTCCACATCGGAGGCCGAACCGACATCGGCGAAAACCTTGGCGACCTCATCGGTTTTCGATTTCAGGAGCCCGCTGAGCGTCGTCTGGCTCAGCGTGAACGTCCCGGTGTCGCCGCTCAGCGAAACCCCGATATTAATGAGAGAGCGGAGCTTGTCGGAGGGCAGCGAGTCCACCTCCGAAAGCAGAATGTCGTTCAGCTGGTTCTGAATGGAAAGGATATTCGTGTCGCCGAGGAAAGCCCCCGACGCGTTCGTCTCCGTATTAAAGAACGAGTTGTCGTTGATGA
>JAQBZT010000180.1 GCA_027622355.1 bacterium
CAGCAGGTTGTCGGCCCCGCGCTCGATGCCGCATATGACATCGCGCGTCTTGGTGGAGCGGCCATATCCCTCGAAGTCCACGCACCAAACGTCCCAGTCCCGTGCGGCGAGGTAGTCCATGAGAGAGTAGCCGGGCCGGCTTTTGACCTGAAGATCGAACGTGGGGGTGGATGCCATCGAGGAGCCGTGCGCGAGGAGCACGCTGCCGCGCGCCTTGCGAAGTCCCTTCCTCCTTTTTCGCCACAGAAACAAGTCGGCACCCTTGCTGCGGGTCCAGTGTTCGCTTCCGGTGATTTTTTTCCCGGACAACTTTCTCTCCCGTTCTTCGCGGCTTCCCCTGCAAGGGAAAGAGGGCAATGAGCTTTGGTGCACGGAAAGAAGAAGCGTACTATGACGGCTTTCTATGGGAAACCGCCCGTCCCTTAAGCGGGCGGTTCGTACTTCAGTTGCGGGGGGAATGTGGCGACCGACACGGGTTCCAGCGAAACACACCATGCCTCGGGCGGGTTCGAACTCATCATCGGGGCCCTTCTCATCGCATTTATCTGGGGCATCACCCAGCCGGTCATCAAGGGGGCGTATGCGGGCCTGAGCCCCTTCGCCCTGATCTGGATGCGGTCGGTTCTCTCGGCGCTCACGCTGACGGTCTGGATGGGTTTTGCGAAGCGGGAGGATCGGACGACCCACCCTGATCGGCGGCACGAGGTGTTCCACCGGATTCTGAACGGCCTTCTCCACAACGCCCATATCCTGTTCCTCTATGTCGGGATGACATCGACTCTGGCCGCGAGGGCTTCTGTGCTGCTCTATACCCAACCCATCTGGGTGATGCTGATCGCGGCGGCGGCACTTCCCGGGGAACGCATCACGGCGATTCGCGCGCTCGGCTTTATCGTCGCCATGGCGGGGACGGTAACCGTTTTTTTCGATCGCCTCGCGGGCGAGGGAGCCCTCTGGGCGGAAAGCTTCATCCTCCTGTCGGCCGTCATCTGGTGCGTCCAAACCATTCACTTCCGGAAATACCTCGGCCGATCGGACGTCGTGGCCGTCACGCGGTGGGCCATGCTCATCGGGGCACCCCTGTATCTCGCCCTCACCTGGCTTTGGGAGGGCGGGGGGCGGTATGTCTTCGGGTTCGCGGAGGTGTTCGCCATCCTGTTCATGGGACTGCTATCGAGCGGGCTGTTTCTGGTCTATTGGGCCTATCTTCTGATGAAGTACTCTCCTCCAAAGGTCTCTGTCTTTTTCTTCCTGTGTCCTGTGTTCGGGGTGGGGGGCAGCGCCCTGGCGCTGGGCGAGCGGATCGGGTGGCCGCTGCTGGCAGGAGGCGCGCTTATCGTTTGCGGCGTCTGGTTCGTGACGAACGAGGAGCGTTTCCGGAGAAAGCGGGCGGCGGCGCACCCTTCGCTTCAGGCGTAATCCGGTTCAGGTTACTTTTTTGCCGCACCAGGCACAGTTGCGCCAGAAGCCGGAAGCGACGGGCCAGCGGCAGTGCGGACAGGGCTTCTCCCCGGCGGTGCATTTCGGCGGGCGCTTTGCCTTCGTCTTGCAGGCGGGACAATAGCGCATGAAGGGCATCATTCTCCGATCCGCACATTCGGGGTTCGCGCACTTTTCGGTGTAGCGTTTGTCCTTGTGCGGCCGGGGAACGGCGTCTGCGAATCTCCCCGCGTAGCACCAGGGGCAGTGTTTCCATTCCATGCGGACGCCGCGCTCGCATTCGGGACAAAAGGCGGGGTAGGTGGTCGTTTCCCGGCAGGAGTTGTCCCCCGTTCCGCACCACGGGCAATAGGACATTTCCTCCCCGATGGGGTGTCCGCATTTGCGGCATTCAAAACGGAGCCCATAGCGGTTGTGGAAGGTTTTTTCGAATTCGCGGACGCGCATGTCCTCCCATTTGCGGGAGGCCGTCTGGGAAACCCGTTTTTCCCTTCGCACTTTCTTGACGGGATCGTTTTCGAACCGCCGGAATTTGGCGAGGGCATACCTGTAGGCTGTGAGCATGCGCGTGGCGTTGAAGTACCGGCTTCGGGGATGGAAGGCGGTCGCCTTCTTGATGACACTGATCATCGCGGGGGGCACTTTGCGCGAGAGGTTTTCCAGGCCGGGATAGGGCCATGCGAAAGGCCAGTTGGGGAGCTGCCCGGATAAAAGCCGATAGAGAATCAGGCCGACAGAAAAAACATCCGAGCTGAAGCCGGGTCGTCCGTATGCCTGCTCAGGGGCCATGTAGCCGAGTGTTCCAGAGCTGGTTTCTCCGGTCAGTTTCGCGTCGGCGAGGTGGGCGATGCAAAAATCCCCGAGGCGCACCTTGTCATCCTCGAACAGAAAAACATTCTCCGGCTTCACGTCGCGGTGGATGATTTTCTTTTCGTGCGCGCCGCTCAGGGCCTCGAGAAGCTGGTGCACCACCTTGAGCGCCCACTCGGTGCGGTAGCGGCGGCGGAGCCGCATTTCCAGATCTTCTTTTCCCAACTCGTAGGCGAGAACGATGCGGTTCTCGATGATGTCCGCATTCTTGAGGCGAAGGATGTGGGGATGATCCAGCTGCGCCAGAATCCGTGCCTCGCGCCGGAAATCCGCGATGATAGCGGCGCTGTCGGCCAAGAGCCGCCGGGGCATCTTCAGGGCGACGGGGATGCCCTCGATCGTGTCCTGTGCCCGCCAGACGTCGGCGTATCCTCCCTCCCCGACGCGGTGAATGAGGCGGTACTTTCCGAGCAGCCGCCCCCGGCGAAGGACGGAGGGTGATGATGCTGGAGGTGTGTTCTGGGCAGTCATCGTTGGCCAGGACTCTTCATGTATAGCGGGAATTTCACTACGGGCTTCTTCTCCGCCCGCCGGTAAATCATATCATCTTGATTTCAGGTGAAAAGAGCAAAACGCCTACCGCGTCTCGGGGCGGGAGAAGAGAAGGCTCGCGTTCTGCCCGCCGAATCCGAAGGAGTTGGATATCGCATGGCGGAGCTCCGCCGGGCGGGCCTGGTTGGGCACATAGTCGAGATCGCAGGCAGGGTCGGGGTCTTTGTAATTGATGGTCGGGGGGAGCGTCTGGTGGTGTAGCGCCAGGACGGTGTAGATGGCCTCGGCCGCTCCGGTGGCGCCGAGCATATGGCCGGTCATGGACTTCGTGGAGCTGACAGCCAGCCGGTCGGCGTGCGCGCCGAACGTTTTTCGGATGGCCATGGTTTCAGTCCAGTCGTTGGGACCGGTGGCGGTTCCGTGGGCATTGATGTAGCCCACCTCGGCGGCCTCGCGGCCGGCGTCCTGCAGCGCCATGCGCATGCAGAGGATGGGGCCCTCTCCATCCGGGTCGGGCTGAATCATGTGGTTCGAGTTGGCGCTCAGGCCGTAGCCCGAAAGTTCTGCGTAGATTCGCGCCCCGCGGGCTTTTGCCCGCTCCATCTCCTCGAGAACCAAAAGCCCCGCTCCCTCGCCGATGACGAATCCATCGCGGCCCGCGTCGAAGGGCCGGCTTGCGGTTCCGGGGTCATCGTTTCGGGTTGAGAGCAGCCTCATGGCGCAGAAGCCGCCCATCGTCAGCTCAAAGATGCAGGCCTCTGTTCCGCCCGCGAGCATGACATCGGCGGCGCCGCGCCGAATGATGTCGAAGCTGTCGCCGATGGCGTGACTTCCCGTGGAGCAGGCGGTGCTTGTACATCCTATCGGTCCCTTGAGCTTCCAGCGAATGGAGATGCGGGCGGAACCCATGTTGGCCAGAAGATTGGGCATGAAATGAGGGCTCAGGTGGCTTCCCCCCTGCCGGGCATCGGATGTCTGAAGCGCTTCCTCGGAGGATTGCAGCCCGAGCCCCGAGCCGACGTTAACGCCGATGCGGGTGGTGTCCATGTCGCCGGAAAGATAAAGGCCGGAATCCGCAATGGCTTCGGCGGCGGCGGCGAGCGCAAACTGGATGGATCG
Source organism: bacterium (assembly GCA_027622355.1). Lineage (NCBI taxonomy): Bacteria > bacterium. The sequence continues at coordinate 3,922 of JAQBZT010000180.1, forward strand.
GCTCAGGTGTTCCGGCGCGGCGCCGTCGAGGTGGATGCGGGGGTCGAAATCCGTCACTTCACCCGCGATCCGGGAGGGGAGACGGGAGGCGTCGAAAAGGGTGACGGGACCGGTGCCCGACCTTCCTGCCAGGATGGACTTCCAGTTCTCTTCTTTGCCGATCCCGATGGGGGAAAGTATGCCGATGCCGGTGACGGCGACTCTGCGGTTCCTTCGCCGGAGATTTCGATCTGCCATGAACGGTCCTGTCCCGAGGGCGGTTAGCCGTAAATCTCAGGGTTCACGAGGCTGGTGACCCGCTCGCCCTGGGAGGCCCGCTGAATGTTCTCACATAGCAGTTGATAACTCATCCGCTGCACCTGTTCGGTTTGCGATGCGATGTGAGGAGAAAGAACGACATTGGAAAAAGTGCGGAGGGGATGGCCCGCCGGAAGCGGTTCGGGATCAGTGACATCGAGCCCGGCCCCGCCGATGCGCTCCGAGTGCAGGGCTTCAACGAGGTCGTCCGTCACCACATGGGGCCCCCGGGCGATGTTGATGAGAAAGGAGCCCGGCTTCATGCGCTGAAACTCGTTTTTCCCGATCAGCCCCCGGGTGTCGGGGGACAAGGGGAGCGAAAGCACCAGATAGTCGGCCTGGGGAAGGAGATCGCCGAGCTTGTCCATTTCCTCGATTTGAAAGCCCTCGGGGCGAAACTTACCGCGCGTACGGGTTTGGGCCAGGATGCGCATGCCGAATCCCGCGCCCATGCGCGCGATGCTTTGTCCGATGCCTCCCAGGCCGACGATCCCAAGGGCGGCGTCCCGGAGCTGATTGTGAAGCGGGCGGGGGCCCTCCCTGTCCCAAAGCCAGGGCCTTCGGGAGAGCATGAGCATGAGCGTCAGGGCGTGCTCGGCCACGGCGTGACCGCGAATGCTGCCGGGCGAGTTGGCGACGGGGATGCCCTTTTCGGTCGCTGCCGGAACGTCAATGTTGTCGACGCCCGTTCCGGCCTTGCCGACGAGAAAAAGGTTTGGGGCCGCTCCCATCATCCGGGCGGTGATGGGAGCAAAGGCCGTGAGGATGACGTTCGCGCTCTCGGCGTGCCGGAGCAGGGAAGCCTCGCTGAAATCATCTGGAATGACGAGTTCGAATCCATCGGGCAAGTAATCGACGAGAAAACGCGCCCGGGATTTTTGCTGAAACCGCTCATCAACCAAAAGAATACGGTATGTCATGTTATGGCCTTATGGGATCCGGGACTCGCGCCCCTATCCCTCATGGTGCACGAGGCCCACATTGCCGCCCCGGGCACGCTGCAGAATGAAGGCGAGGACCAACAACGCCACCCCCACGGCATAGACGGTGTAGTGGAACTCTCCCGAAAGGGGCGTGAAATAGGCAAGGAAATGGTCCACTGGCAGGAGGAGGCAGACCATAGAGCCGAGGAGGAGACTCCACTCGAACTTGTTGGTCGGCTTGAAGATGTAGCCCTCCAGGACGCCCGCCCAGGCGATGATGCCCACCAAGCAGGCCAAGACCGTGAGCGTGATGTCGATTACGGTCCCTGTGAGAAGAAGCGGGGTGTACACGAAGAGGAAGGGCATGATGTAGATCCACGAAGCGAGTTTGACCGCCTGGAATCCGGTTTTCACCGGATCGGACATGGCGATGGCGCTTGCGGCGTAGGCGGCCAGGGCAACGGGGGGAGTCACGGCGCTCGTCACCGCCACCCAGTAGCTGATCAGGTGGGCCGTGATGGTCGGGACACCAAGATTGGTCAGGGCGACCACGCTGAAGATGACCAAAATGACGTAGCTGGCGGTGATAGGCAGTCCCATGCCGATGACATAGCCGGCCACGATGACCCAGAAGATGGTCAGTGGCAGAAGGCCAAAGCTGAATTCGATCAGGAGTGCCGATACCCGTCCCGGCAGATCGCTCTGGGTGGCACAGGAGAGCAGAATGCCCAGGACGGGCGCGATGCAGCCGATGACCAGCGTATTCCGCGCCCCGGATTCCAGCGAAATCCAGGTGATTTTGATCAGCTCGGCCCCCTGGCTCGCCAGACGCCCGAGAAGGACGGGGCCGGTCTGGGGAGCGGAGCGGAAATCATTCTCCGCAGGTGCGGGCGCCGCCTCCACGGCGGGAGCGGCGATGGCGGCGAAGACAATTTCGAGGACTTTCAGAACAACCCCCCCCGCCAGCACCCAGAGAAGCGCGTCTCCGTAATTGATCCCCCGATGGGTGTCGGCGAACCAGCTGAAGGGGGCGCCCACCTGAAGGCCGAAG
>JAQBZT010000181.1 GCA_027622355.1 bacterium
GCCCTCAACAACCTGGGTGTTGTCCGCAAGAGACAGGGGCAGGCCGGGGAGGCGATCGAATGCTACGAGCGCGCCCTCGTGCTCGACCCGGATGCGGCGGAGGTGCACAACAACCTGGGGCTGGCGCTGAAGGAGGGGGCCCGGCTCGAGGCGGCGGTCGCCCATTTCGAGCGGGCGCTCGCCCTTCAGCCCGGCTATCCCGACGCCCTCTGGAATCTGGCGCTGGCCCGGGAGGAGATGGGCCAGGTCAAGGCGGCGGAGGCGGGCTATCGCGCCTTTTATTCGGCCACCCCGACGGACGGCGCCCGCATCCGGCTGGCGACCCTCCTTCCTGTCATCTATTCATCGCTCGATGAGCTGCGGGCGCACCGGCGGCGGCTGGAGGAGGAGGTCGATCGGCTTCACCGGGCCGGGGTCTCGCTCCGCGATCCGGCCGAGGAGGCGCCCTTCACGAATTTCTATCTCGCCTATCAGGGCATGAACGATCGGGATATCCAGAAAAGGATCGCGGAAATCTACGCCCCTTCGGCCCGAAGGGAAGTGGTGCTCGCTCCGCCTTCCCGGCGGGGGGAGCGGATCCGGGTGGGCTTCATCTCCAAGCATCTTTTCGGCCACACGATCGGCCACTACATGCGCGGGTTCATCGCGAATCTGGATCGGGAAAAGTTCGAGGTCAGCGTCTTTTCGCTGGGCGACTACCGGGACCCCACGGGCGGGTACATCCGCGAGCAGGCGGACCGGTTTTATCTTCTGCCGCCGGTGCTGGAGAAGGCGCGCGCGGCGGTCGCGGCCTGCGGCCTCGATGTCTTGTACTATCCCGACATCGGGATGGACCCTTTCACCTACTATCTCGCCTTCACACGGCTGGCCCATGTGCAGTGCGCGAGCTTCGGCCATCCGGTGACGAGCGGGATTGAGGCGGTGGATTATTTCGTCTCAAGTGCCTCCGCCGAGCCCGAGGGCGCGGAGGAGCATTACACCGAAAAGCTGGCGCGCCTCGAAAATTTCCCGACATACTACCAGCGCCCGCCCGAGGAGGCCGCGCCGCTGGATCGCGCCCGCCTCGGGCTCCCGGCGGATGCCCACCTCTACCTTTGTCCTCAGAGTCTCTTCAAACTGCGGCCGGATTTCGACGGGCTGCTCGGAGAGATTCTGCGGGGCGACCCCCGCGGCCGGATTCTCCTTCTGGAGGGCGCGCACGCCCATCTGCGCGAGATGCTCATGGCGCGCTTCCGGGCGGCCTTTCCGGATGCGGCCGAGCGGGTGGTGTTCGTTCCCAAGATGGGCTGGGCGGAGTTTCTCTCCCTGCTCGCCGGGGCGGACGTGATTCTCGACACGCTGCATTTCAGCGGGGGGCGCACGAGCCTGGAGGCGCTGGCGTACGGCACCCCAATCGTGACGCTCCCGAGCGCCTTCATGCGGGGGAGGGTCACCTATGCGTTCTACCGCCAGATGGGGCTGATGGATTGCGTGGCGGATGCGCCGGAGGGATATGTGGAAGCCGCGCTTCGCCTGGGGAGGGATGCGGATGCCCGCCGGGAGATGCGAGAGAAGATCCGCGCGGCGAACCATGTGCTCTACGAAAACAAGGACACCCTCGGCCAGTTCGAGAATTTTCTTGAGGGCGCTGTGGAGAAGGTCCGCTAATGCGGCAGGGCGCGCTTACGGATCTTGCGTCTCCTGCAGGTAATTTTTCTTGAGGGATTCGATCTGTTCGGGACGTCCCATGGCGAAGAGCGTGTCCCCACTCTGAATGATGAAATTCGCCCCCGGATTGAATATCATTGTCCCGGCGCGCCGGACGGCGATGACGTAAACTCCCGTCTCCTGGCCGATTTGCGACTCCCGTATGGGAAGGCCCACCAGCTTCGAGCCATCCAACACGGTTGTTTCCTCGAAGTCCCAGTCCTTGCTCGTGTAGCCGGCGATGGCGTCGAAGAAGCTGGCCAGCTTCGGGCGCAGCAGCGACTCGGCCATGCGGTGTCCCCCCATCATGTTGGGGGAGACGACCCGGTTGGCGCCGGCGTCTTTCAGGATGGGGATCGCGTTGTCGTCGTCCGCCCGGGCGACGATGAAAAGATTCGGGTTCAGGCGGCGGGCAGAGAGGGTGACGTACACGTTTTCCGCGTCTGTGGGCATCGAGCCGATCAGCCCGTTGGCCCGCTCGATACCGGCCTGGATCAGGGTCTGATCCTTGGTGGCGTCCCCTTGGACCACGAGAATGCCCTCCTCGTTCAGGGAGGCCGCCTTCTCCGGGTTGTTCTCGATGACGACGAATGGTTTTCCTTCTCTTTCGAATTCGTGGGAGATGATGTTCCCGATCTTGCCGTAGCCGCATACGATGTGATGGTTGTGAATGTTCTCAAGCTCGCGCACCCTTTTTCGCCTCCCGAAAATTTGACGGACACGCCCCTCAATCATGTTTTCGGCGATGCTCGCCATCACGTAAAAAACGCTGCCGACCCCCAGCATGAGAAGAAAGGCGGTGAACATCCGGCCGGTCCGGCTGAGGGGGTGGATCTCGCCATATCCCACGGTCGTCAGGGAGATGATCGTCATGTAGAGCGAATCATCCAGCGGCCATCCCTCGATGAGGGTGTACCCCACGACCCCGATGAGGATGATGCCCACCAGGATACCGCCGAGACGGACGATCTGTGGCAAAAACGGCTCCCCCCTTGGGAAATGTTCCCCGGCTTCCGGCCGGCGCAAAGCTGGAGAAAATGATTCGCCGCCCCAATCAGTTTACCTTACCAGACCCAGTTGTTTGAAAAGGGGAAAAGCCGAAATTTTCCCCGCAAACCGGACCTCCGGCGGCCAAACAGCCGCCCGCTCCGAATATAGGGAAAAATCGTCTTTTTGGGCACTGCAGAGAAGGCGGAGGGCCGTGAAATTCCGCCCCGGGAGAATTCCATCCGCGGCGCGGATTTCCGCCCCGCGGCGGAAGGGGGGGGGCGGTAATTGGATTGCTCCGTTCTGCCGACGTATAATAGCGCTAGTTTCCCATACAGCCATGGAGCTTGTTCGCCGGCGGAGCGTTCCCGCGGCGGGGTATTTTATCCGTGACCACCACAGGAAGTTCGTGCAAGTGAAAGGGAGTGAGATGAGCAATTTTAAATCGGATATCAGGGATGGGATGCGGATCGACTGGGATGTGCCCATCGAGATGGAAGACGGAATCGTCCTGCGGTGCGACGTTTACCGCCCGATCGCAGATGGCAAGTACCCCGTCATCATGACTTACGGGCCCTACGGCAAGCTGCTCCATTTTGAGGATTTGTATGCAGACCAGTGGAAGCGGATGGTGGAGGAGCATCCGGACGTGCCGGCGGGCTCCACGAACAAGTATCAGAACTGGGAAGTGGTCGATCCCGAAAAATGGGTGCCCGACGGTTATGTGTGCATCCGCGTGGACTCGCGCGGAGCGGGCCGCTCGCCGGGCGTCATCGACATCTGGTCCCTGCGCGAGGCGCAGGACCTGGCGATCTGCGTCGACTGGGCCGGCGTGCAGGACTGGTCGAACGGTAAGGTGGGCCTCAACGGCATCTCCTACTACGCCGAGAACCAGTGGCAGTGTGCAGCGCTCCAGCCCAAGCATCTGGCAGCGATCTGCCCGTGGGAGGGAGCGGCTGACTTCTACCGCGACATGGCGCATCACGGCGGCATCTTCTGCAACGGCTTTACCAAGGATTGGTCGGAAGCGCAGGTCTATACCGTGCAGCACGGCAAGGGGAAGAAAGGCTTTCGCTCGCGCATGAACGGCGATTGGGTCTCCGGGCCCATCACGCTGACCGAGGAAGAACTCGGCGCGAACCGCAACAACTTCTACGAGGACTGCCTGTCGCGCAAACTCGATTCCGACGAGTTCTGGCAGTCGCGGATGCCTGACTGGTCGAAGGTGAAGGTGCCGATGCTCTCGACCGCCAACTGGGGTGGACAGGGCCTGCATCCGCGCGGCAACTTCGAGGGTTTCGTGCGCTCCGCGTCGAAGGAGAAGTGGCTTGAGGTCCACGGCATCGAGCACTGGACGCACTTCTACACGGACTACGGCGTGGATCTGCAGAAGCGCTTCTTCGGCTACTACTTGAAAGGCGAAAAGAACGGCTGGGACAAGCAGCCCAAGGTACAGCTCCAGGTGCGCCACCCGGGCGAGAAGTTCGTCGAGCGCCACGAGAGCGAGTGGCCGCTCGCCCGCACCCAGTGGACGAAGTTTTTTCTCAACCCGGCCGATAATTCCCTCTCCACCGGCCCCCAGAAAGAAGCGGGCGCCGTCACCTACGGCGGCTTCAGCGACGGCGTGACCTTCATGACTCCGCCGCTCAAAGAGGACGTGGAGATCACGGGCCCGATCGCCTCGAAGCTCTGGGTTTCCTCCTCGACGAGCGACGCCGACCTGTTCCTGGTCGTGCGCGTTTTTGCGCCGGACATGAAGGAGGTCACCTTCCAGGGTGCGCTCGATCCGCACACCCCGATCGCGCAGGGCTGGCTGCGGGCCTCCCACCGCAAGCTCGACAAAAAACTGACGCTGCCCTACCGGCCCTATCACACGCATGATGAAGAGCAGCCGCTCGAGCCCGGCAAGGCGTATGAGGTGGACGTGGAGGTCTGGCCGAGCTGCGTTGTTGTGCCCAAGGGCTACCGCATCGCACTCTCGGTGCGCGGGTCGGACTACGTCTATCCGGGTGATTCAAGCGTGAAGCTCGGCAAATACTCCAACTGGAACGGCTGCGCGGTCTTCCGCCACGACGACCCGGCCGACCGGCCGGCGGCGATCTTCGGCGGCGATGTCACGTTGCACACCGGGCCCGACAAGCAGGCCTACGTGATGCTTCCCATCATCCCGGCGAAGTAGGGATGGGAAGGAGAGAATGAGATGAATATGAAGGGGGGAGGGGCGACTCTCCCCCCTTTTTGCTTCGGACAGTGATTTCCTGATCCGGAAGACATCTGCTGTGGAGAAGAAGGAGGGGGATGCGATGAGCCAGGTCCACGAGGATACTTTGATGCGGAGCGAAATCCGCGACGGGATCCAGATCGACTGGGATGTCCCCATCGAGATGGACGACGGCCTGATCCTCCGGGCGAACGTCTACCGGCCCATCGAGGCAGGCGAGTACCCGGTCATCATGACCTACGGCCCCTACGCCAAGGACCTGGCCTGGCAGGATGGCTACGAGACGGTATGGGAGCTTTTCTCGAAGGATCATCCCGACGCCATCGAGGGATCGAGCAACATTCACCAGAGCTGGGAGGTGGTGGACCCCGAAAAGTGGGTGCCGGACGGCTACGTCTGCGTCCGGGTGGACTCGCGCGGGGCGGGCCGCTCGCCCGGCGTCATTGACTGCTGGTCCCCCCGCGAGACGAAGGATTATCACGACTGCATCGAGTGGGCGGGGGTTCAGCTCTGGAGCAACGGCAAGGTCGGCCTGAACGGCATCTCCTACTATGCCATCAACCAGTGGCACGTGGCGGGCCTTCAGCCGTCCCATCTCGCCGCGATGGTCGTATGGGAAGGCGCCGCCGATTTCTACCGCGACATGAGCCACCAGGGGGGCATCTACACTCCCTTCCTCGATAACTGGTACGAGATGCAGGTCCACTCCGTTCAGCACGGAGTCGGCGAGCGGGGCCACAAGAGCCGGGTGACGGGCGAGTGGGCCGCCGGCCCCGAAACGCTCTCCGATGCGGAGTTGGCGAAAAACCGCGTCGATCTGGGCGATCTGTCCCTGGAGCATCATCTGGACGGTCCGTTCCACCGGGATCGCTCGGCCGACTGGTCGAAGGTGAAGACTCCCTTCCTCTCGGCGGCGAGCTGGGGCGGCCAGGGCCTGCATCCGCGCGGCAACTTCGGGGGCTTCACCTGGGCCGCCTCGGAGGAGAAGTGGCTCGAGTGCCACGGCCTGGAGCACTGGACGGAGTTCTACACCCCCTACGGACAGAAGCTGCAGAAGCAGTTTTTCGGCCACTATCTGAAAGGAGAAGACAACGGCTGGAAGAACCGGCCGCGCGTCATGCTGAAAGTCCGCCATGTGGGCGAGAAATTCATCGAGCGCGGCGAAAGCGAGTGGCCGCTCGCCCGGACGAGGTGGACGAAATTCTACCTCGATTCCGCCCACATGAGCCTGGGGGCCGAACCCGCCGCCGGGGCGGGGAGTATCACGTACAAGGGGATGAGCGACGGGGTGACCTTC
>JAQBZT010000182.1 GCA_027622355.1 bacterium
CCTTTCACCCTCCGGCTCGATGCGCTCATGGATGTCGCCGGCTATCTCCGGAGCCACCCCGCGGCGCGCTTTTCCCTTTTGACCGATTTGACGGCGGCCCACTACCCCGATGAGGAAGAGCCGCTTCAGGTGGTGTATCACCTGTACAGCCTCGATCATAACCGGCGCCTCCGCCTGAAGGTGAAGGTCCGCCAGGGGGCCGAGGTTCCCACGGTGTCGGAGATTTGGGGTTCGGCCGACTGGATGGAGCGCGAGGTGTTCGATCTTTTCGGCATCCGTTTCAGCGGCCACCCGGATCTGCGGCGGATCATGCTGCCCGAGGATTGGGGTTCCCATCCGTTCCTGAAGGATTACCCCCTCGAGGGCCGGCGCGAGCGCGTTTATACGAAGCCGGTCCGCAAGGAGATCGGGGAGTAGCGCTTCCCCGAAGGGAGAAAAGCGAGAAGCCATGTTTGAGGCACAGACGCAGACGCGGGTCGAGCAAACGAGCGTAGTCCCCGGGACGGAAGAGCTCGTCATCAATATGGGGCCGCAGCACCCGAGCACCCACGGCGTGCTCCGGGTGATTCTCAAGCTCGACGGCGAGACGGTGAAGGACCTCGATGTGGACATCGGCTACCTTCACCGGGGGACGGAGAAGATAGCCGAGAACATCAGCTACACGATGTTCATCCCCTATACCGATCGGCTCGACTACATTGCGGCGCCATCGAACAACCTGGCCTGGGTGACGGCAGTCGAGAAGTTCTACGACTGGGAGATCCCGCTTCGCGCCCACTTCATCCGCTCGATGGTGGCGGAGTTATCCCGCATCGCGAGCCATCTGCTCTGGCTGGCCACCCACGCGCTCGATATCGGGGCGATGACGGTTTTCCTGTGGTGCTTCCGCGAGCGCGAGATGGTGCTCGATTTATTCGAAATGGCTTTCGGCGGGCGCCTGACGGTCAACGCTTTCCGGCTCGGCGGACTGTATCAGGACGTTCCGGAGAAGTTTCTACAGATGTCGCGCGATTTCCTCGAGATCTTCCCGTCCCGCATCGACGACTACGAGACCCTCTTGACCGACAACCGGATCTGGCTCCAGCGCACGCGCGGGGTGGGGGTGATCTCCGGGGAGGACTGCATTGACCTCGGCCTGACCGGCCCCATCCTGCGGGGCAGCGGCGTCCAGTGGGACCTGCGCCGGGCGCAGCCCTACGCGGCCTATCCCTATCTCGATTTCGTGGTGCCGGTCGGGGAGAACGGCGATGTCTACGACCGCTATCTCGTCCGCATCGAGGAGATGCGGCAGAGCGCGCGCATCATCGAGCAGTGCCTCGATCAGCTCCCCAAGGGGCCGGTGAGTTGCAAGACGCCCCGCACCATCAAGCCCCCCGCCGGGGAGATCTACCACAGCATCGAAAACCCCAAGGGGGAGTTCGGTTTCTATATCGTGAGCGATGGGACAGAGACGCCCTACCGGGTACGTATCCGGCCGCCCTCGTTCCTCAACCTGGGCGGACTCAAGAAAATGAGCATCGGCGCGCTGGTGGCCGACGTGGTTGCGATTATCGGCAGCATCGACATCGTGCTGGGTGAGTGTGACCGCTGAGGGCGGGCGAGAGGAGCGTTCTGGCCAGGCATGCTGATTGAGATTGTTGTCGCCACGATAAAAATAGCGGTCGTCCTCGGCGCGGTTTTGTTCTCCGCGGCCTATCTGACCTATCTCGAGCGCAAGATCATCGGCCACATCCAGATGCGGATGGGTCCGATGCGGGTGGGCTGGCACGGCCTGCTCCAGCCGATTGCCGACGGCCTCAAGCTTTTCCTGAAGGAAGACATCATCCCGGACAAGGCGGATAAGCTCGTATTCGTCCTCGCGCCGATCATGGTGCTGGTCCCCTCGTTCGTGGTCTACTCGGTCCTTCCCTTCAGCGAGACGTTCTACATCACCCAGGTGAACACGGGCGTGCTGCTGATTCTTTCGGTCAGCTCCCTGGGGGTGTTCGGCATCGTCATGGCGGGCTGGGCGTCGAACAGCAAGTACAGCCTGCTGGGCGCGCTGCGGAGCGCGGCCCAGCTGTTGAGCTACGAGATATTTCTGGGCTTTTCCATCATCGGCCCCCTGATGCTGGCCGGTTCCCTGAACATGCAAAATATCGTCAAGGCACAGAGCGATGTCTGGTTCGTGGTGTACCAGCCGATCGCTTTTGTTGTCTTTTTTATCGCGGCGCTGGCCGAGACCAACCGGGTTCCCTTCGATCTTCCCGAGGCCGAGACCGAGCTGGTGGCTGGCTTCCACACCGAGTACAGCGGGATGAAGTTCGCCTTCTTCTTCCTTGCCGAGTATGCGAGTATGGTCGTGATTTCGACCATCGGCGTTTCTCTTTTCTTCGGCGGGTGGAACGGCATCCTCGGGATACCGCTTCCGGGGTTTGTCTGGTACTTCATCAAGGTGGCCGCCATGCTGTTCGTTTTCATCTGGCTGCGGGCGACCCTGCCCAGGTACCGGTATGATCAGCTGATGCGCGTGGGCTGGAAGTTCATGTTCCCGCTCGTGATGCTCAATATTTTCCTGACGGGCCTTTTGAAGTATCTCTTCCTTTAGGGAGAAGCGTCTTTTGGAACTGCCTTTTTTCTATCTGTTCGCGGCGGGCATTGTCATCGCCTCCCTGCTGATGATCACGCGGTCAAACGTGGTGCACGCCGCGCTTTCGCTCGTGTTGACCTTCTTCTTTCTCGCCGGTCTTTTCGTTCTGATGGGGGCGGAGTTTCTCGCCGTCGTCCAGATTCTCATCTACGTCGGCGGGATCATGGTGCTCTATCTGTTCTCCATCATGCTCATGAACGTGCGGGTGGCGGTTCGCCTCAGGCAGTGGCACCGGCAGAGTGTGGTGGCGGTCGCGATCGCCGTGATCCTGGCGGTGGAGATTTGGGTGGTTTTGAAGAAGGGGTCTTATCCGGCCCTGAAGAGCGCTTCCTGGAGCATCGGGGCGACCCCCGGTAACGTCGAGGCGCTCGGCTCGGTGCTCTATACGAAGTTCCTCTTTCCGTTTGAGGTGGCGTCGGTGTTGCTGCTGGCGGCGATGGTGGGTGCCATCGTCCTCGCCAAGCGTACGATCGATCGTTAGCGAAAGGGAAGGAAAATGGTTCCGCTTTCACATTATCTGGCGCTGAGCGCGATCCTGTTCATCATCGGGGGCGCCGGGGTGCTGATGCGCCGCAACGCCATCATCGTCTTGATGAGCATCGAGCTGATGCTCAACGCGGTGAACATCACTTTTGTGGGCTTTGCGCGCCAGCTGGGTGATTTGACGGGCCAGGTGTTCGCGATTTTCGTGATCGCGGTGGCCGCCGCGGAAGCTGCGGTCGGGCTGGCCATCCTGATCTCCTTGAACCGGGACCGCACCATTATGAATGTTGACGAAGTGAACTTGCTGAAGTGGTAGGGGAAATATGATCGCGTACGCATGGCTTATTCCGCTCTTTCCCGCTGTGGGCGCTTTGCTGAACGGCCTGCTGGGAGCGCGCTACATCCGCCACAAGGCGGGGCTGGTGGCGTGCCTGGCTTCGGGACTCTCGTTCCTGGTGGTCCTGGGGATCGCCAAGGAGATGATCTTCGGCGCGGGCGGAACCCACACGGTCGTCCTCTGGGACTGGGTGAGCGCGGGCACCTTCAGCGCCTCGCTCAGCTTTCTGATCGATCCGCTGAGCACCATCATGCTACTGGTCGTCTCGGGGGTGGGTTTCCTGGTCCACGTCTACTCGGTGGGCTACATGCACGGCGATCCCGGTTATCCGCGGTTTTTCGCCTACCTGAACCTTTTCATGCTCGCGATGTTCATCCTCGTCCTGGGCGATAACTACCTGGTGATGTTCGTCGGCTGGGAGGGGGTGGGCCTTTGCAGCTACCTCCTGATCGGTTTCTGGTTCGAGAAGAAGTCGGCCTCCGACGCCGGCAAGAAGGCCTTCATCGTCAACCGTATCGGGGACGCGGGCTTTCTCCTCGGCATGTTCCTCATCTGGACCCTGACCGGCAGCCTGACCTACACCGAGGTGTTCCAGAAGGCGCCCGATCTCACGGCGGCGGGCGCGACGGCCATCGGGCTGCTGCTCTTCATCGGTGCCGCCGGCAAGAGCGCGCAGATTCCGCTCTACGTCTGGCTGCCGGACGCCATGGAGGGCCCGACCCCGGTCAGCGCCCTGATCCACGCGGCCACGATGGTGACGGCGGGGGTCTACATGGTGGTCCGGACGAGCCCGATCTACGTCATGGGGCCGGGGGCGCTCGAGGTGGTCGCCTGGGTCGGCGCCCTGACCGCCATCTTTGCCGCCACGATGGGCCTCGCCCAGAACGACATCAAGCGCGTCCTTGCCTACAGCACGGTGAGCCAGCTCGGCTTCATGTTCATGGCGCTGGGGGTGGGCGCCTTCGTCTCCGGCGTCTTCCATTTGATGACGCACGCCTTCTTCAAGGGTCTCCTCTTCTTGGGGAGCGGAAGCGTCATCCACGCCCTCCATCATGCGCCGGTCGATCAGCAGCAGGACATGCGCTACATGGGCGGCCTCCGGAAGAAGCTCCCCATCACCTACTGGACGTTCGTCATCGGCGCAATCGCGATCGCCGGGGTTCCGCCCTTCGCGGGCTTCTGGAGCAAGGACGAGATTTTGGCCAACGCCTTCTTCACCGGCCACTACGGGATCTGGGCCATCGGAACCATCGCCGCCTTCATGACGGCCTTTTACATGTTTCGTCTGATCTTCATGACCTTCCACGGCGAGATGCGGGTGGATCATCATGCGCGCGAGCACATCCACGAATCGCCCGCCTCGATGACGGTACCCCTCATCATCCTTGCTATTTTAAGCGTGGTGGGCGGCGCCATTCCGGGCTTTCCGCCGGAGACGGGATGGATTCACAAGTTTCTGAATCCCTCGGTCGCCTCGCTCGGCGGCGGCCACGCCATGAACGAAGGGGTTCGGCTGGTGCAGGTGGCGACCGAAGCCGCCGGCGGCCACGGAGGATCGGCGGCCACCCTGCTGGTGGTGCTGGCGATTGCCGTCGGGCTCGGGGGCATCGCCCTGGCCTGGCTCATGTACATCCGAAAGCCCGCCATGCCCGAAGGGCTGGTCCGGAAGTTTCCGGGGCTGCACCGCGTGATCTACCACAAGTACTACGTGGATGAGATTTATCAGGCCTGCATCGTGACTCCGATCTACCGGTTTATGAACTCGCTCTGGACGTTCGACGCCAAGGTGGTGGACGGTGCCGTGAACGGCAGCGGCCTCATCACCATGGTCAGCAGCCGTCTCTCGGGCATTTTCGATCTTCGAACGGTAGACGGCGCCGTGAACGGCGTGGCTTCCGTTTTGCAGTTTTTCGGACAGGTTTTCAAATTCATTCAGTCGGGGATGATTCAGAATTACCTTCTCGTGATGTTACTCGGCATATTCCTGATGTTGAGTGCGTATCTTTTCCGCTAGGGGCGTCACGAGCCTGGAGGGTCTTATGGGCAACGAAATAGGCTTCCCGCTTTTGACGATGATCACGTTCCTTCCGCTTCTCGGAGCGGTGATCATAATGCTCTTTTTCAAGAAGGAGCAGGTGGGGGCCATAAAAGGTTTTGCGACGGCCGTCGCCGTCCTGGATTTCCTGATCTCGATTCCGCTGTGGACCCGTTTCGACAAGGCCCAGGCAGGTTTCCAGTTCGTCGAGAAGGCGAGTTGGATACCGACCATCGGGGCGAACTATTTCATGGCGGTGGACGGCATCAGCGTGCTGCTTATCCTGTTGACCACGGTCACGATGGTGGTGTCGGTGCTCTGCTCCTTCACGGCGATCCATGAGCGGGAGAAGGAATACTACGTCTGCCTGCTCTTCCTGGCGACGGGCATGCTCGGCACCTTCATGGCGATCGATCTTTTCCTTTTTTATGTCTTCTTCGAGATCACCCTGGTTCCAATGTACTTCCTCATCGGCATCTGGGGCGGGCCGCGGAAGCTCTACGCCGCGATCAAGTTTTTCCTCTACACCCTTTTCGGCAGCGTGCTGATGCTGCTCGGTATCCTGGCCCTTTATTTCATCAACCTGAAGTCGGGGACCGGGACGCTGACCTTCAACCTGGTCGATCTCTACGGCGTGGCGGCGAAGGTTCCGGCCACATTGCAAATCTGGATCTTCCTGGCGTTCTTCATCGGCTTCGCCATCA
>JAQBZT010000183.1 GCA_027622355.1 bacterium
GCACCTCTGCAATGATACGCCCGGTCGCGGCCACCTGCCCGCTCTCTCCCAGCGTGGTTTCGCCGGCCGCTTCCACCAGGCCCCGGCTCCGGGGACGCAAACCCTCTGAGCTCCCCACGTTCACCGTCACGATCTGGCTGTTCACCGCCAGCACGCGGGCGATTCGGACTCTGGAAACCCGTCCGGATGCCGTTAGCCCCTCAATGCCCTCGCGGGGCGCCGTCACCGGGCCCACCGGCGGGGGCGGCACCTGGAAAGAACATCCCCAAATCGCTAATGCTGCAGCCAAGCAAACGACATGAAGAATCCGACTTTGGCTCATATCCTCCTCCCGTTCAGCCAGCGGCATCGCGCTGCGATAGATGAGATGATGCCGAATCCTGCGGGCGGGGTCAAATTTTAAGCCCCCCACGCATGCACTTGCCCAGGGGCTCCTGCCCCCGGAACGGCTTTCCGAATAGGGGCAAGATACCGTGTTTTAGCTGTCGGGTCCTCGATTCGGGAACCCCGGGGCGTCCAAACAAGCATAGAAACACCCGTGGGACACCATGTCCCGATCTTTGATTTTGCCAAATTGTCCCATGAAAAGGAGGCGCCTCCCGCTTTTAATGGATCCGATAAATTCCTATAATTGGATGGGTTTGCCTACTATGACAACCGCATTAGAAATTTTTGCTCATCACTTTCGAAGAGGATTTCTGATGAATCATCTTTCGGGCAGAAATTATGCATCGGCGAAGAAGTTGTATGTTGTACTTGCCGCCTTTCTCGTCTGGGGTTGCGCTACAGTGGAGGAAGGCCGGCCCGTTCGCCGCGTTGACCCCAGCAAGCAAACGCGCATGGCGGGAACCGGTGTAGAGTCCGACAACATCCGCGAGGTCGCCGACAAAATGATTCGCTCACTCCTCTCGTCACCGGCCATCGCCCGCTCTCCCAATCCGCCCACGATCGCCCTTCTTCCCGTCATAAACAACACACGCTTTCCGATCAATAAGAAAATCTTCATCACGATCATGAAAGCGCGCCTGAACAGCCAGGCCCGCGGGCGGATGTACTTCCTTGCCCGCGAGGAAATGAAGGCCATCGAGGCGGAGCGGGCACTGAAGCGAAGCGGTAAGCTGGACTCCGACCCCCGTCGTCAGAGGAGTCGCGTTGCGGGAGCCGACTTTTTCCTCACCGGCCGGCTCGAGGGGCACAGTACTGCGGGCCGTGGCGGTGTTTCGGACTACATCGTCTACACTTTCAAGATGATCGATCCTGAATCGTCGGTAGAGGTATGGGAAGACATCGTCGAGGTCAAAAAAGAAGGGCTCGACGACGTTATCTACCGATAAACGGCGACAACCCGATGAATGGGATTTCGTAAACTAGGGGGAGGAGACATTCACCATGAAGCAGTTCAAATGGATCATCCCTTTTATTCTTATTCTCTCCCTGGCGGGCTGCGAAGGCGCCTACCGGGCGAAGCGCAACACCCGAGCCGATCTGGAAAACCGCGAGTCGGTGGTGGTCCTGACCAGCAAGCTCCGGGACACCATCGCCGTAGAGGCCCAGCGGGCCAGCTGGACCCCCGCCAACCTCCTCGAGGTACAGGCCCGGCTCCGCAACCGGACGGAAAAACCCGTCCAGGTCGAAGTGCAAACCGTCTTCAAGGACACCGAGGGGTTCTCCACGAACGACAACACGGTGTGGACCCGCATGCTCTTCGAGCCGAACGAAACAAAAGTCTACCGGGTGAACTCTCTGAACACCAAGGCCCGGCGCTTCACCATCCGCATCCGGGAAACGGAATAGAAAAAGGGGAGCGACGAGATGATGAAAAACGCGCTTCGAACCACGATATTCACTGCCGCCGCTGCCCTGCTCCTGACCGGATGCTTCGCGCATCAGGCCGATGTCCCCGCCCCGCCGGCGGATGTCATCGTCCCCCCCCGGCCCTCTCCCGATCGGAGCGATCTCCCCCAGCTGGGACACCGCGAATCGGCCCCGGAAACCTCGCGGCAGTCGGGCCCCTCGCCCGAGCAGTTCGATATCGTGGCCAGCTTCAAAACCGCATACGAGCGCGCCGGCCGCCCCCGGATGCTGATCTTCGTCAACGAGGTACTGGAGCGCGACTTCCAGAGCTACCGGAGCGGCTCGCGGATGGTTTGGCAGGATCAGGTCAAGGGAGTTCGCTCCGAGTCCGACGGCCCGAGCAGCATGGCCATGTCGCGCAACCGGTCTGTTAGCCAGGAGGTGGCCGTTCAGCGGACCCGCCGCCTCATGCCCCCCGAATGGGGTGTGGCGCGCGCTCAGGAGCTTTTCTTCGACCCTTTCCTTCAGGCCAACACGCATCTCGTTGATGTGAACGTGGCCATCCGCTCTTTCACCAGCGACAACAGCTCCCGGCTCAGCGGGGCCTCGGCCCCCAACATCGAATTTACAGCCTGGAAGAAGTACGCCGACGTCATGGTCGAGCTTTTGTTCGTGCCCAATTTCAGGACCCGGACGTGGCGCGTGGTCGCCAAGGCGGTGGACATCCGTACCGGCCAGCACCTCTCCTACGTCACCAGCTACGATGAGAACGCGAGCGGAGAGCCCGTTCAGATTCCCGGCGCGCCGCCGATGCCCGTCCAGGGGGACGATGCCCTCAAGCGCGTCCTTCGCGTCACCTTCAAACTGATGAGCCAGCTCTCTCGAACCTGGTCCGGCGGCACGGCGGGAAGCCCCACCGCCCTCCAGCGCCCCGCCGGAACCATCTCTACGGCACCTTCCCCTTCCCCCGGCATCAGGACATCCCTTCCGCGGGAGAAGCGGGCAGGGCCGCCGCAGCGCCGCTCCACCGGCTCGCCCGAGGATGTGATGTTCGAGAGCTATGTTGACAAGTACCTGAAAAACTACCGGGGGCGCACCGGAGCCTAGAAAATGAAGCGCTCCATTGGTATTCTCGCCGCCGCCGTAATTTTCTGGCTCTTTCCGGCGGACTCCCCGGGAACCCATGCGGACGGACCATCGCCCTCCAGGGGAAAAATCACCCCTTCCACCTCCGCGGAAGATCCGGTCCTGCTGCTTCGGGGCGCACTCGCGCGGGCAAGAGAGATGGCCCGGGCGGGGAAACCGCTCGAGGCCATCGATTTCCTCGACAAATTCCTCGTGAGCCGTATCGCCAAAGGCGATCTGGACATCTTCCCCGTCGTCCTCAACCTGAAAGGCCTCATCCTTCTGCAGGCCAAACAGCCCGGCAAGGCGATGGAAGTCTTCCGGCTCGTTCTCACGCAGCGGCCCGAAGATGAATTCGCCCGCAAGATGCTGACGCGCCTGAAGGGAGAGCGCAAACCGAAGGCAAAACCCGAACAGCCGGAAAAACCGCCTGCGCCCAACGTGGCGGCCGCCCCCCCCGGACGGAGCGGCCCCTTCCGCAATCAGCGGGACTGGATCCCAATCTCCGAAGATCACCCGCGGGTCAAAGCCGCCCTTGCTTTCTTCACCCGCCAGAAGCGGGGAAGAGGCATCCTCCAAAGGTGGATCAACCGAAGCGAGCCGTTTATCCCCATCGTGGGGTACATTTTCCGCCGCACCGGCATCCCGGCCGAATTGTCGCTGATGATGCTGGTGGAATCAGGCGGAAACCCGAAAGCGGTCAGTCACGCCGGGGCGGTGGGCTCCTTCCAGTTCATGCAGCGCACAGCCAAAGAGTACAAGCTTCACGTCCGAACGGGAGAGGTGGACGAGCGGAAGAGCACCGAAAAAGCCGCGCTGGCCGCCGCCCTGTATCTTCGGAAAATGACCGAAATTCACGGATTCGACTGGGCCTCGTCGCTGGCCGCCTACAACTGCGGGCCGGGGTGCGTCCAAAGGGCAATGCGGAACAGCCGGGCGCGTGACTACTTCGCCCTTCATACCCTTCCCCGGGAGACGCAGGATTATGTCCCCCGGATCTATGCGGTCATCCTGATTTTCCGGGATCTCGATCGGTACGGATTCCGCTACGACCCGCAGGTGGCCCGTTACGAAGTGCGGGAGATGGAAGGGCCGATTCCGCTGGACGAAATCGCCCGGCGCGAGGGCACCACCGTCAGCGATCTCAAAAGGCTCAACCCCGAGCTGTTGGGAGATTCGATTCCGCCCGGCACCTACCTCCTCAAGGTTCCCCCGAGACGGCAGCCGGGGCCGGGATAAACGCAGGGGGTTACTCTGGAGCGGGGGCCGCCGAGGTGAGTTGGCGGCGCGAGCGGAGCCAGACGATGACCGGCTTCCCCGCCTCCACCCGAAAGGTGGCCGAAGTACGCAGGCCGGGCAGTATCCTTCCCGCCTTGTCCTCGAAGAGCGCCTCCAACCGATGCTCGCCAGGCGGCAACTTCAACGTGTGGAAATGGACGGCATCGGGGAGGTTGTCCCAGTAGCGGGTATCCGCGTTCGGCTTGGCGTTCATGGCGGCCATCGTGGACACGACGCTCGCCACGCTCAGCGCGCCGGCGGCGTAGCCGGCTGCGTCCCCGAGACTTCCTCCCGCCCCCGCCATCATGGATGCGACCGAGGCGGCGTCCGCGAGGCCGCTGGCCAGCTCGGTGGCGCTGCGCTTGAAGACCACCTTGTCCTGGAGAATCTTGTCCACAACCCGGCTTCCCCGGGTGGTGGCCTGCCAGAATATGCTCTCCACCCAAACAGCCGGGACCGGCCCTTGGCCGTTGATGAGGAGGCGGGCCTGTTGCTCACTGAACTGCTTTCCGCGGCGGAACTTGAGCTCGTGATGGCCGAGCCCGTCGGAGACCTTGCGGGGGGATTTCCCGGTCTCGACCAGGATGAGGACGTTTTCATCGGGAGCGGGGGGGCGGAAGCTGGGGCGAAGCTTTTTCGTCTCCTGATAGCGCGCCGCCGTGATGTCCAGGTCGCCGGCCCACCGGGAAGCCCAGCCCTCGAGAAAAATCAGCAGGGCGAAATCGCTGCGGTTCTGACTCTCTTCAGCAAAGGCGTCCTGCAAAATGCCGGAGCGGAAGCTGGCCCGCGCGTTGTCGTACTCCCCGGCCATGAAGTAGAGCAGGCCGCGGTAGTAAAACGCCATGGACCGCTCGTAGGGCTCTCCCTTGAAGTCCTTGACCTTTTCCGCGTACCACAGGCTGCGGGCCTTGACGGCGGCCTCGTTGTTCGAAAATACACGCTGGATGCGGACGACGGCGCTGTCGAAAGACTCCTGGGCCTGCTGGGTGTAATTCTGCTGCAGGGCGTCGAGGCCGATGCGCATGTGATGGAGGACGGCGTTCCTCTCCCCGTCCAGAAGCAGGTTCCGGTAGCCTCCGTGAAGCGCGGCGGGCTTGCCCCGCAGCATGGAGTTCATCTCCGCCTGCGGGACGTCCACCTGCTTGTAGACGGTATCGGCGCCGCAGCCCAGCGCGAGAAAGGCCGCCAGCGAAAAGGCGAGCCGCCGCGAAAATGGCGAGAAAAAATCCGGCTACGCGACACTGGCCTCATCATGCCCTCCAGGAAAAACCGGCGGAGCGGCTACCTCCGCACGAGGGGCGCTTTCCGGATGGCGGGATCGTATGCTTGCTGCAAATCGGGGTACACTTGGAAAGTGGCGTCCAGGGCGGCCTTGTAGTGCGGGTGCTTGGAGTGCTTCGCGTACAGGTATACCGCCATGTCCTGGAGCGAATTAAACGAGAGATCAGAGGTTTTCTTGATGAATTCCATGCCGCCAATTGAAGAGATGGCGATCTCGTGGCCGATCGCCTTTCCGGCCGTCTGGCCGAGAATACCGCCCACGAACGGAATCTGCTTGAGCACTTCCCGGCCGACCATCGCGCCCGCCACCGATCCCACTGCCGCGCCCGCCTTGACGCTGATGGCCTTGTCCACCCATTTGGCGAGAACGCCATCCGAGGTGTAGGGACTCATAAATTTTCCCCCATTCCCCTGGATGGGGGCAGGGGCCTGAACCATATTGGGCGCAGGCAGTTTCCCGAAGCCGGCGCCGCAGCCATAGGTGAAAAGCAAAACGAACAATGCCAAACCCGCCATGACGATCTTATTCGTGCGATACATTATCCACCCTCCCTCTCCGTAGCCCCGAAACCCGGAGAAAACAAAAGGGGACCTCTAAAAACCGCCTGATTTCCCCCCGATTTTATGTCGTAGCCGCATTCTAGCCATAATC
>JAQBZT010000184.1 GCA_027622355.1 bacterium
GGCCGTCGCCCGCGCCTCGGAGCGCCCCGGGCGCGGGGGGGGGTGGGTGGCGAATTAGTAATCGCCACTCACAGGGGATTTGACAAAAAAGTCAGTTGAGTTACAATAGTAACGTTACTATAGTAATCTATAAGGAGGTTTTATATGACCAGGACACCGAGAAAAAAAGAAGTTTTTACCACTCGCTTATCCGAGAAAACCGCAAACTTGCTCCGCGCGCATTGTGAAAATGAAAGCGTATCGGCCTCGGCAATGATTTCAACCCTTGTCGAGGAGGCACTCCTCTCCGAGGAGCGGCAACGTCGCCTTCCTCCCCTCTCGACTCCTTTAACAGGTCAAGAACGACAAAACATGAGGATGCTTGGCGAACAAATCCTTATGGCGGGCAGGGACAGAGGCTTGGATAGTGAATTAATTGAAAAACTAAAAAATGCACTTAATAAATTTTGAGGAATGGAAATGGAAAAATTAGATCCAGACTCTTAGTGCTGAGTTGGTGGAGACGGACGATGGCAAATAAGTCTGGGGGCAGATTAAAATCGTCCTCCGCCGCGGGCGGGCATGGCCCGGAGGGTGCGCCTGGATTCCGCAGCTAATCTCCGACCCGCAGGACGATCTTGCCGAACTGCGATCCTTCCTCGAGGATCTCGTGCGCCTTGCGGCAGTCATCGAGGGTCATCACCCGATCGATGACGGGCTTGAGCGCGCCCTCCGCCAGGAAGCGGAGCACCTTCTTGAACGTGGCCAGGCTCCCCATCGTGCTCCCGAGAATCGAGAGCTGCTTGGAGAAGAGCAGCGCAAGGTTGGTCTTTCCCTCGAATCCGGTGGTTGCCCCGCAGGTCACGATGCGCCCGTGGTAGGCGGCGCTCTTCACGCTCTCCCCCCAGGTGGCGTCCCCCACATGCTCGAAGATAACGTCGGCCCCCGCCTTTCCGGTGATGTCGCGCACGCGCTTGCTGATGGATTCCTCGCGGTAGTTGATCACCGCATCGGCCCCGAGCGCGCGGGCGCGCTCCATCTTTTCGGGCGTGCTGGTGGTGGCGATGACGCGGGCGCCGAGGAGCTTTCCGATCTGGATGGCGGCGGTGCCCACGCCGCTGCCCGCCCCCTGGACCAGCAGCGTCTCGCCCGCCCGCAGCTGCGCCCGCTCGGTCAGCATGCGCCAGGCGGTGATGAACACAATCGGGATGGCCGCCCCTTCCTCGAACGAGAGGTTTTCGGGGAGCGGCTGGAGGTTCGGTACGTTCACGGCGATGTATTCGCAGCAGCCGCCGTTTGTCTGCTCCCCGATGATCTCGAAGGTGCCCGGCGGCGGGTCGTCGCAAAGGTAGTAGGGAACGCCCCCGTAGCTTTCGATGGGATAGTCGATCACGCGCTGGCCGACCTCGAATCCCTTCACGCCGGGGCCGAGGGCCTTCACCACGCCGGTGAAATCGCTGCCCCCGATGTGGGGCATCACGGCGTCGATGCCGGGGAGGCCCATGCGGACCCACAGGTCGAGGTGGTTGATGCCGACCGCCTTGACCTCGACCAGTACCTGGCCCGGACCGGCTTCGGGCGCGGGGATGTCCTCGATCTTCAATACTTCGGGGCCGCCTGTCTCGTGGAAGATTGCCGCTTTCATCCAAAACCTCCCGCATCCGGGCCGGAGCGCCCGGCGGTTTTCGTTCTTGGGGTGAAGGGAATGTCTATACGTGACGAATATCATCCATGGCCGGATCGGGCAACAGCGGGAATCCCGAGAAAATTGGGCAGCGGGTCCGTTTGCGCAATGGTTCAGCGGTGTCATTCCGAAGGAGCGCAGCGACTGAGGAATCTGCTGTTTAAAAGCAGATTCCTCGCTGCGCTCGGAATGACAAGAAAAGCAAGCAAACTAACCCATTACCGAATCGCAAAGCGCCTCGGGATAGGGCTCGAAGAAGGTTTGTCCGTCCAGATAAGGCTTCTCGTTTCCGGGCAGCGCGTATCTGGACAGCCGGGCGCGGAGAATATCGCGTAGAGTCCCGAGCGGCGCCTTTCCCTCCCGGTAGCGCTCCAGTGTCTGAAGAAAAAAGGTCTTTTCGCGCCCGGTCAGTTTCTTGGAGAGATGCCCCATCGCGTGCATGAGCGTGTTGATGTTCGAGGCGCGCCGCGGGGGCCGGGCGAGGGCTTTGAAAAGGTGCTGCGAATAGCGGGCATAGACTTTTTGGAAGGGAAGCTTCTCGTGGTTGGCGGCGGTTTTTTCCATCTCGCGCATTTCTTTTTGATGGCAGGCCATGAACAACAGCTTGTTTTTCTCTTGAAAGCGGATGAGCGCGCGCAGGGTGCCTTTTTCTTTCGTCTTTCGGAAATCGGCCAGCGTGAAGAGCTTGGTGAAAAAATGTTCCCGGCAGGCGGGATTCATCAATCTTCCTTCGTCTTCCATCGCCAGCCCCGGAAATTTTTCCATCGCCTGTTTCGCGAACAGCCCGGCTCCTTTTGTGTGCGGGGCGCCTTCTTTCATGCCGGAAAATATTTTGGTGTCCCGGATGCCGCAGGAGGGTGAGCGCCCCTTGAGGATGAAGCCGTCCACGGCCGGGAGGCCCGAGAGGAAGGAATTTGCGAAAGCGCCCATCTTCCGGGTCAGGAGGCGGCCCGTCGCGGGCTGGTGGAGGTTCCGGCTTCCAGCTTTCAGGAAGATGCGGACCGGGTCGCGCGGGGTGCCCAGGCCGATCTCCACCTCCGGGCACACGGGCAGAAACTTCACATGGGGCTTGAGGGTGTGCATCAGATCGAAGGAAATCACCTGTCCGTTGTAGCGGCAGGGTGCGAACTCGAGGCACTTGCTGATCACGACGAGGGGTTTCGGGAAACTTCTCATCCATGATCCCTTGTCTTGTTGTATCCAGCGCTTCACGCGGCGCTATTTCGATGTGTAGTCGTAAAACCCTTTTCCGGATTTCCGGCCCAGCCAGCCGGCCGAGGTCATCCGGCGGAGAATCGGGGGGGCGACGTAGCGGCTCCCGCCCATCTCGACGGCCATGGCGTCCGCCACGAATTCGGCCACATCGATTCCGACGAGATCCAGCAGCGTGAGGGGGCCCATCGGGTGCCCCAGCCCCCCGTGCACGGCCTTGTCCATCGCCTCGCGCGTGGCGAGGCCCTCGTCGAACGCCTGCGCGGCCTGGTTGAGGTAGGGAACCAGAAGAAGGTTCACGAGAAAGCCGGGCCGATCTTTCACCAGGATGGGGGTTTTTCCGATGCGCTGGCAGAAGGCGATGCCGAACTGGGCGATCTCGGGCGCCGTCTGGACGGCCTCGATCACCTCGACGAGGCGCATGGCGTAGGGCGGATTGAAAAAGTGCATTCCCAGCACCCGGTCCGGGCGCTTGGTTTTGGCCGCCATCGCCGTGACGGAGAGGCAGGAGGTGTTGGAGGCCAAGATCGCATCCGCCTTGGCGACCTGCTCCAGCTTCTCGAACATCTCGAGCTTGACGGCCATGTTTTCGACGACCACCTCGATGATAAAGTCGCAGTCCGCGAGCGTGCCGAGGTCGGTGCTGCCGTGGAAGCGGCCGAGGATCTCTTTCCGGGTGAAATCCTCTATCTTTCCGCGGGCGACGGCGCCTTCGAGATTCTTTTTCACGCGGCCCATCCCGGCCTCGAGGGCGCCCTCGTTCGCCTCGATGGAAAACACCTCCAGCCCCGCCGTCGCGCACACCTGGGCGATGCCGCTCCCCATGGCGCCCAGCCCGACGACGCCGACTTTTCGGATCGCATCGCAGATGGGCTTTCCCAGGGAGATGTCCCGCTGTTCCGCGGCCGCCTCGTCCGGCTCGGCCACCCCGTAGATGCCGGGTTTTTTGTAGGAGTAGAAGCCGCGCCCGGTCCTGGTGCCCAGGCGGCCCGCTGCGATCATCCGGTCCACGAGCGGCGGGGGCATGTACCGCGGGTCCTTGAATTGCTCATAGAGCGAGAGCGCCACCGTGCGGTGGATGTCGAGCCCCTCGATGTCGAGCAGCCGCATGGGCCCCATCTTGTAGCCCAGGCCGAGCCGAATGCCCGCGTCGATGTCGGCGGGGGTGGAGTAGCCCGTCTCGATGAGGCGGATGCAGTCGTTCTGGAAGGGGATGAGGAAATAGTTCAGGATGAATCCGGGAGAATCCTTTACCTCGACGGGCGATTGGCCCACGCGCTCGAGAAACGCCAGGGTGGCGGCGGTGGTATCCTTGGAGGTGAGAAGACCGGGGGCCACCTCGACCATTTTGTTCAAGGCGGCCGGAAGGCAGAAATGGGTGCCGATGACGTTCGGGGGCCTGCCGGAGGCGGCGGCGAGTTCGGTGACGGAAAGCGTGCTCGTGTTCGTCGCGAGTATCGCCGCGGGGGAAAGGATATCGCCCAGGCGGCGGAAGAGTTCTTCCTTCTCGGGCATATCCTCGTGGATGGCTTCGATCACGAGGTCGCAGCCGGCGAGATCGGTGAGCTGGGCCGTTCCCTTCAGCCGCCCCAGAGTGGCGTCGCGCTCCCCGGGGGAGGATTTTCCTTTTTGCACGCCGGCATCGAGAAAGCTCCGAACGCGGTTCATCCCCTCTTCCAGGGAAGGCGCATCCATCTCGCAGGCCACCGTGTCGGCGCCGCCCCGGGCGCAGACCAGGGCGATGTTCGAGCCCATGGTTCCCAGACCGACCACCCCGATTTTTTTCACGTCCATTTCCCGCTCCTCTGGATGAGGGGTGCGCTTGCAGCGGACCGGAGGGGCATGAACCCTCCTTCCCGCGTCCGCATATCCGGCCAAAAACCTTTTTAGGCGCGGTGCCGCCGGGTGTCAATCAGAAGAGAAGCAGGGATACGGGGTTGCTTCTTTGCGGAGGAGATACTTAGATGGAAGCACTATGGCGATGACGGCAATGGAAGTCGAGCGGGCGCTCAGCGCCGCCGAACAGGGGGAGCAGGCGGCCGATTTTGAGGGGGCCGATCTGGCCCGGGTGGATCTGAGCGGCTTCAATCTCTCCGGCGTCAATTTCCGCGGGGCCGTGCTGCGGGGCGCCGTCCTGCGCGAGGCGGATCTTTCGGACGCCGATCTTTCCGAGGCGGACCTCCGGGATGCCGACCTGGAGGGCGCGGCGCTCTCCGACGCGGATCTTTCAGATGCGGACGTGGCCGGCGCCAGCTTCCGGGGGGCGACGCTCGTGGGCGCCATTCTGGAGGGGGCCAACATGAATGAAGCCATCCTCGAGGACGCGGAGTTCCTCTAGGCCGCAAAGCACTGTTTTTTGCCCCTTCCCGGCCATTTCCCCTGCATCCACAATCAGGTATGATTCCTGTATTCCAATATTATTTTGCAAATCGCTTCACAGGCATATTTATGCGAAAAAAAAATGGGAGGGGGAGATGGGGAGGTCGGCTGTTTTTATCGATGGCGCCTATATGGAGTTTTTGATTCGGGAGGAGTTTTCGGAGATGCGGGTGGACTTCGCCCGCCTTTCGCAAAAACTGGTTGAAGGGCACGAGCTCCTGCGTACGTATTATTATCACTGTCTTCCCTATCAGGGGCCGAATCCGACCGAAGAGGAGGCGCGGCGCTTCAACAACAAGCAGCGTTTCTTCAAGACGCTCGATCGTCTTCCGCGCTTCGAGGTTCGCCTCGGCGAAATCGTGTTCCGCGGGGTCCGGGAAGATGGCCGCGAGAATTTTCTTCAAAAACGCGTGGACATGATGCTGGGCGTCGACATGGTCCGGCTCGCGGAATCCGGCCAGATAACCGACGTGGCGCTTGTGGCGAGCGACAGCAATCTGATCCCGGCGGTGGAGGCGGTCAAGGATTGCGGCGTGGTCGTCACGCTGTTCCATGGCCGGAAGGCCGGCGCGAATGAGGATTTGTGGGCCCTTTGCGATGAGCGGAGTTTGATTACCGAGGAATTGGTGTCCTCGGTTCAGCTGCAGCCGCGCCGCGACCCGCAGGTACTTGAAGAAGAGAACATTCCCTCTTACTCCTGAGTGGTGGGATGGCGATGCAAAAAACCGGGAGATGACCTCCCGGTTTTTTTGTGCGAGGCGCCTGC
>JAQBZT010000185.1 GCA_027622355.1 bacterium
GTGTCTGGATGTCCCGCGTCGAGATTCGGGTCGGCATCCGCCTCCGCACGACCCGGACGGCGCTTCAGGTGTTCCTGATGATCGTTGTTGTGATCGGCATCCAGGTCATCGTCGAGCTGTTCTCCGTGAGCCACTGGACGCGCTGGGACGTCACCCCGAGCGGTTTCTACAGCCTCTCCTCGAAGACGCTTCAGCTGCTTCAGCAGATTGACCGTGAGAAAAAGCGGATAGAAATTCTCGCCTTCACGCAGAAGACGACCCAGCCCGCGATCAAGGAAGTGCTCGAGCAGTATACCCGCCGGACCGAACAGGTTACTTTCCGGTTCGTGGATCTTGATGCCAGCCCGACGGCCGCGAAGAAATATGACGTGGACGCCTACGGGACCGTCGTGATCGTTCACCACCTCGACGCCAAAGAGGCGCCCAAGGCAGAGAGCGGCACCCCTGCGAAGGCGCCCGCAACCGAAAAGAAGGCAGAGACATTCCGCTCGGAGAAAATCTTCGATCTCTCCGAGAATTCAATTGCCAACGCCATCCTCAAGACCATCCAGACGGCGCAAAAGAAAGCTTATTTCCTGACCGGGCACGGCGAGCGTCTCCCGCTGGGGCAGGGTCGCCAGGTGCTCGCCGCGCTGGGAACTGCCATGCGGGACGACAACTACGAGGTGTCGGAGCTGCTCCTTCTTCGGGCAACGGGGGTCCCGGAGGGAACACGTCTGCTCGTGATCGCTGCCCCCGGGCAGGATTTGGCCGAGGCCGAGATCGGATTTCTGGAAAAATACATCGAGGGCGGCGGGCGCCTTCTGATCTTCCTGGAGCCGGACACCCAGGGCCGTCTGCTTTCTTTTCTCGCAAAATACGGCTTCAGCGCCCCCCCGTCCATCGTTCTCGATCCGCAATCGGTCCGGCTCTCGCTCGTGGGCGGAAACGAGGTTACGCCTTTTGTGGCCGACTACGGCGTCCATGAAATTACGAAACAGCTTCGCGGAAAGGCCACGATGTTCCCGACGGTGCGCCGCGTGACGGCCAAAGGAGACCCCGACCGGGGGATTTTGACCGAAATTCTGGCCCGCACGGGCACGGGGAGCTTCACCGTCGAGAAGCTGCAGGTCGAAAGCGGCCGCTTGTTCTTCGATCCGAAGACCAAGGAAAACGGACCCGTGCCGATTGCCGCCGCGGCCAGCATCTCGCTGGAGAAGTTTCTGAAGCCCAAGCCCGGAGAAAGGGCCAAGAGTGCGAAGGGCGAGGGGCGGATTGTGGTTTTCGGGGACGTCGATTTTGCGAGCGATGCTTTTGTCACGCAACAGTCGAATGCGAATCTTGTGCTCAACGCCGTTAACTGGCTGGGCGGGGAAAAGGCACTCATTGCCATACGGCCGAAGAACCGGGGAGGGGCCCCCCTGCTGCTTTCGGGCGGTGAAGCGAACTTCGTCCGCCTCTTTACACTGATTCTTCTTCCAGTGTTCATCGTTCTTGCGGGGACGTCGGTCTACATCTGGAGAAGGAAATTGCGGTGAGTCTGAAGAAGAATCTTCTCCTCCTGGTCGTTCTCCTAATCGCCGGATCCGCCTACTACCTCGTTGACGTGAAATGGGCGCGGGAGAAGGCCGCCGATAAAGAGCGGAAGGCGCAGATACTCCGCGGGATCGATCCCAAGCTCCTGCTGCGCATTTCCCTTGATCGGAAGAAGGAATCCTACCAAATTATCCGCACGGACAATGGCTGGCGGTTCGTGAAGCCGGTTTCCGCCCCCCTCGACAAGGAGGAGATGGAAAATCTGCTGAAGCTCGCCGCGGGCCTGAAGGAACACCGCCGCATCGGAACCGTCACCCAGCGGGCGGATTTCGGCCTGGAAACGCCCGGATACAAACTCACGTTCGGACTCAAAGGCCAGGAAGAGGTCGTCTTCCTCGTCGGCGCCCGCACACCGACGCGCGTGTTCCGCTACGCCTCCCTGAAGGATGGGGCCGTATTCACGGTGCTTTCCGAGGATTTCGAAAAATTCAACCGGCCCGTTTTCGAACTGCGCGATCGGGCGGTGCTGCCCGTGCCGCCTGCAAAAGCGAAAAAAGTGGTGATTCGCTCGGCCGGCGATCCGCCTTTTGCCGTGGTGCGGAAGGGGGAGGAGAAGTGGGAAATGATCTCGCCGGTCAAGGTGGCCGCGAGCGCGAGTGAATCCGAGGGCGTCGTCTTGGCCCTCAATTATGGAAAAGTGCACCGCTTTGTGGATGAGTCGCCGAAGGATTTGGCTCCCTACGGCCTCGATTCGCCCAGCTACACTGTCCGCGTCTACATGGACAAGGAGGAAAAGGTGGTGCGCGGGCTGCATCTGGGAAAATACGTGATGGAGCCCGACCCCAGGTCGCGGGACGGGAAAAAGATACCGCTTTTTTACGCCCGGCGGCTCTCGGGCGGGCCGGTTTTCCTCGTCGGCCCCGACGTGATCAAGGATTTTCCCCGCAAACCCTTCCAGCTGCGCGAGAAAATCATTATCGACTACGACGTGGACAACGTTCAGCGGCTTCGCATCGAGTTGCCGGGTGAGACTATCGAAGCGCTGCGGAAAGATCTGCGCACGTGGTCCATGACGGCGAAGCGGGGCGAGGCCGCTGCGGTGCCCTTCGTGCCGCGGAGGAAGTATATCGAGGACGTGCTGTGGGATGCGAAGTGGACGAATGCCACCGGGTTTATGGATGCGCCCGGCGCGGACCTCGCCAAGTATGGCTTGACCGGGAAGGATGTCCGGCGGATAAAACTTTGGATCCGGGAAAAGAAGGACGGTCCGGAAGTGCAGCGTACCCTGACCATCGGCCCTCCGCAGGCGGATGGGAAAATATATCTTCAGCGGGATCAGGAAAAACGGCTATACACGATCAGCCGAAAGGATTTCGACAAATTGGCCCGCGATGGTTTTTACCTGAGCGAGCGGCGTATCGTTCCCTTCGAGTCGCTGGAGGAGATCGCCCGGGTGCGGCTCTCCTTCCCGGATGGGAAAAAAGCGGTGGTGATTCGCGATTCGAAGGACGACTGGGTCTTCGAGACGCCCAAGAACCAAGGCATCGTCATCCGGAAGGTGAACCGTCTCCTCCTCGCCCTTCAGGAGCTGGAATTCGAGGGAGAGGCGAAGAAGGGCGTCTCGTACGACACGAAAAAATTCCGCGTCCGGGTCCTTCTGGAAACCCGGAAGGGGAAAAAACTGGGACCCATCCTTTTCGCCGGCGGCGGGACGAAGGAACTCATGTTCGTCGGGCGGGGCGCGGAAAAGAAGGTCTTGGGCGTGCAAAGAGAAAATATTGAGAAAATACTGCCGTTTGAAATCTCGGACTGGTTCCTCGGCGCGTCCGGAAGTTCGAATTAATACGTCTCACCCCTGCTTCTGCGATTCACCTTCCTTCGGAAATCCATCCAGGCGCACCAGCCGTTCCATCTGCTCGTGATGCAGATAGTCATGAATACCGGTGTACTCAATGCGGTCGTAGACGTTCTGATCGCCGTAGCGGGAAGGGCGCAGGACGAGCCGGCTCATGTCGCGGGCCCGGAAGGGGCGCAGCGCATCAAGGACGGCTTCCCGGCTTGCGAGGAGCCTCCCGCGCATCTCGGAGAGTTTCTGGCCCCCGCGGGGGAGGAGATGATCCGGCGCGGCGATGAAGCCCTGCTCCCTGCGGCGAAGCTGTTCGCCCGAAAATTTTCGAATCTCCGGCGGCGCGGTGTCCCATTCCCCCTTGCCCTCGGCCTCTCTCAGCGCCCCCGCCATGTGCCCCCGCACCCATTCGTCCGTCAGAAGGATGTGCTCGACGGCCTCCGCGATGGACCATTCCCCATCGGGGGGTTTCCATTCGGCCTGCGCGTCGGAGAAGGGCTCAAGAAAGGCGATGAGGCTCCTCCGATCCTTCTTCGATGAATCCGCGGCACGGTCGAACATTTCCTCAGGCGTCATTTTTCGAAAACCTTTCAATCACGGGACAGGCGACGGCGCACATCAAACGCCGCAGACCCAATTGAAACACATGAGACGGATATGTCTCAAATTCTCCCGGACGGTGTCTCAAAAAACCGTTCCGGCATGCGCCGCCGCGGGCAAAGGCGCGGGTAAATCTCTCAGCAACCGCCACAAAAGCCGCAAAAACGAAGTTTCGGCAGGAACGGCACGGTTGTTGCTTTTCAGGCTATTGCTTTCGAGGAACCGTGAAGACGTATCAGGGACCCTCAGAAATCAAGCCTCTTTCAGTATTGGGAAATTTGACAGCTCCGTGCAATTCCAAAGGTTCTTTTGGGGGAAAACAAGGATGCGAAGATTCGGCCTTCGGCGGTTTTCTATTTACCTGTTGTTTTTTCTCCTCGCCTATCCCGTCACATCCGCCCTGGGCGCAACCCCGACGCCGGGGAGCGACGCCGATTTCAAGCGATGGATCGTTCGCGTCCGGGGGATTTACGTCAACCCGCAGGAGAGCAGCAGCAGCATTCGCCCCGATCTCCTGACCTCAAAGCTCGGGGTGAGCGACGATACCGTTCCCGAGGTGGACATCACCTACATGCTCACCAAGCATCTGGGCCTGGAACTCATCGCCGCCTACACGGAGAACGATCTGGTCGGAAACGGCGGGATCTCGGGGCTCGGCGTCGTCGGGCGGACGAAGCTGCTTCCCCCGACGCTCACCCTTCAGTGCCATCCTTTTCCGGATTCGAAGATCCGGCCCTACGTCGGCGTCGGCGTGAACTACACGCTCTTTTTCGATGAAAGGTCCACGCCCTCTCTCGAGGGGACGCTCGGAAAGACGTCGATCAATCTGGACCCCTCCTGGGGAATCGCCTTTCAGGGAGGCGTTGACATCGAACTTGGCAAGGGCTGGTTTCTGAATTTCGATCTCAAATACATCGACATTGATACCGACGGGACTCTCAAGTCCGGCGCCACGAAGAGAAGGGTGGATGTGGACATCGATCCGCTCATCATCGGTGTCGGCATCGGTTTCCGGTTCTAGGCCAGGAGGAAACGCACAAGCGGTGGCTTGAAAACATTCGAAAAGGTTCCCCTCTGCTCCGGGCGCTTACCCCCCCTTTACCCCACAACGTCTCGCCCGGCGGAGGGGAATTTTTTGTTTGAAAGGAGACCGCTCCCGCCGGAAGATCGAACGGCCTCATCCCGGAATGCCGTCGGGCCGCGCCTTCGTGAGAATGGGCCAGTAGACGGCCGCGTAGATGCCGAAGGCAGCCGCCCACAGGGCGCCCGATGCGATCAGCGATTCCCGGTAAAGCTCCGGCAGCAAAATCGGGGCGGACACGCGGAGAAGGGCGGCGCAGGAGACGAGGAGGTAGGAAAGGACGATCAGGGGGTGCATCTCTGCCGGCCGGCCGGTATGCAGCAGCCCGACGATGGACATGACCGCCAGGATCATGGTGCCGATTCCGCCCACGGTGACGGCGTGCAGCGCGCTGATCTCCGGGATGGGCCCGCCGAGGATGGCGACGCCCATCAGGAGGAGGCCGGCGATGACCCACGCATATCCCAGATGAAGCGCGAAAATATACGGTTTCAAAAGAAGTCTTCCCGCCCGCCAGTTCAGCATCCTGATCATCTGAATGATCGCCGCCACGAGGGCAAGCCATCCCGTCCAGAGGGCTTCGTTAAACGCCAGATGGACGAGGGCCAGGAGCGCGACCGAGCCGATCGCAGCCGCCTCCAGAAGGGGGCGCGAAACAGGGGATGCCCCCGCGCCTTCCCCCAGCCGCGCGACGCGGCAGAAGGTCGGGACGATGCGGCCGATGACAATGACGATCAGAACCATCAGCAGGTTGACGCCGAAGCGGAGGCCGGTGGCCGCCATCCCGCCCGCTCCCATCGGCGCTTCCAGATGGATGAGAAGATCGGCGGTGAAAAACAGCGCCAGAATGGCGAGGAAGATCAGATTCTGGCTGTTTCCGCGGGAAAAAAGAACAGGGGCGATACTCCATCCCAGCACGGGAATAAACGCCAGTTCCAAAACGGCGACCCCGGAGGAGGGCAGGAGGAAAGAG
>JAQBZT010000186.1 GCA_027622355.1 bacterium
GAAGAGAACCTCCCGCCTCGCCGGAGAAGTGCCAATCCGATACCGTGCGAAGCTGCGACAGCATGGTTTTGATGACGTCGAAGGCTTCCAGGAAGGTCTGGGCCATGCTGCCCGATACGGGGATGGTTCCCTTCCGGGCGGCATCCAAAAGATTTTCGACTTCGTTGGCGAACCCTTCCAGGACTTTCACCCCCAAAAAACCGGCGCTGCCCTTGATGCTGTGTACCGGTCTGAAAATTTCATCCACCAAAGAGGTGTTTTCGGG
The DNA here is from genome assembly GCA_027622355.1 of bacterium. Taxonomy (NCBI): domain Bacteria; species bacterium. Next base: position 266 of record JAQBZT010000186.1, read on the forward strand.
GTCGGTTTCGAGATTTAAAATTTCCGGCTCGATTTTTTCCAGGTGTGTTTCCGCCTCGTCGATGAAGTCGTAAATCAGGCTTTCATCGAACATGGTACCGGCGAAGTCGAGTACTTCGGGCTCCAGGTTTTCGCGGGGCGGGTCGGCCTCCACGGCATGGTCGCCACCCGGCTCCGGGGCGGGATGGTCCTCCGGCGGCGGGCCGGATTGCGCTTGCGGTGATTCGTTTCGGTAGATATCCGCGATGGCGTTTTCCAGCTGATCCAGATCATTTTCGGAGACATCCCCCTGTTCCGGTTCCGGGCCCTGTTCCGGCACAGGGATATGGAGCAGTGCGGCGGCCTGGGCGATCAAGTCCTGAAGAGGGGGCGGCGCGCCCACGGCCCCGGGGGAGAGCTTGTTTTCCATCCATCCGATAAGCGCGTCCAGCAGCGCGATGCCTTTGGGCACTTCATCAAATTGATCGAGAAGTGCGGCGGTCAACATCTTGTCCAGCCAATCGGCGCACGTGGAAAGACCGGATGGCCCATGGGGGGCGAGCACCGCTTGGATGTGTCCGGCCCGGGAGATCACATCGACCAGGGACGGTTTGTCCTGAAGAGACGGGTCTATCCCCTGCATTGTTTGCGCGATGGAATGGATCTCTTCGTAGAGGGCGGCTTGGGTTTCTTCGGACGATGGCATTTGGTCTGTTCTCTGCACTGAGAAAAAGGACTGAAATTCCACAATCCATTTTGGTTTTGCGGGTGGGGCGTGTCAACGGGAATATGCCGAAAAACGGTTGATTTTATTGGATTATTTTGAATTGATCGTTTTGTCGCAAATTTTCATTCGCCAAACGGCCGAGAGAGAGATTTGATGCGGTAGGCGATGGCAGGATTGTTGTTTCTGGAAGAATCGGATGTTTCAGTGAGGAGGCCGTTCTTGAAGGAATCCCGGTGGCCGAAGCGGATGCGGTTTCTCGCCGTTTTTGTTCTTGTTGTGGTGATATATCTTCTTCTGGATCAAATGCGGCTGCCCCACGGTTTGGGGCGTGTCATTAAACAGGCTTTTGCCTGGATAGGGGCCGTTTATTTGATTTGCGGATTTTGGGGTACGCGGGGTGGTTTTCTGTTCCGGTTCGCCCGCTCGTTTTCCGCCGTCATCGGCGCTCTGTTTCTGCTGGTGTCGTTCGGCGGCGGGTCATATTTTCTCATCCAGCCCATCTTGATTCCCGAGGAAAGAGCCGATTCCGCAGGAGCCGCTGTCGTCCTGGGCGGCGGGGTCTACCGGGACGGCACGCCGACCGAGAGCACCATCCGGCGGGTGGTCCGGGGCGTCCGCCTGTACCACGAGGGGAAGGTGCCGCTGTTGTTGTTCAGCTCCGGCTTGCCGAGGCCCAGCCGGCAGAGCGAGGCGGCGGCCATGGCGCAGTTCGCGGAAACCCTCGGCGTTCCGCGCTCGGCGATGGTGCTCGAGGATCGCTCCCGGAATACGGCGGAAAACGCCCACTTTACATCGCGCATTTTGAAGGAGCGCCGGATCAGCCGGATTTTGCTCGTCACCGATCCGGTCCACATGCGCCGGGCCCGCGATACTTTCCGGAGCCAGGGAATCGAGGTGACGCCCGCCCCCACCAACAGCGGGAGAAAGTTTCACGACTACATCGGCCGTTGGACTTTTTTCCAGAGAGGTGTCCACGAATACATCGGGTGGCTGTACTACCGTGTCCGGGGATTTATCCGGGCAGGGGAATAAGACGCAAAAGCGCCAAGGTACTGATCCTGCTCCAGCGCCTGGTGCGAAGGTCTTCGTTGGCGTCCGTGTTTATTTTCGCTCGGCCAGTTCGATGCTGATGTTGTCCGGCCCCTTGATGAAGGCGATCTTCACTCCCGGGCGAAGCTCCCAGGGCTCGCAGATGAATTCCGTGCCCTTCTTCCGCAGATCGGCGGCCGCCGCATCCATGTTTTCCACCAGCAGTCCGAAGTGATCGAGTCCGTATCTCGGGTCGGATCCCGTCGGCGCCGGGTCTTCTCCCTTGGCCTTCCCGGAAACGATGAAGGCCATGCCGTTCAGGTCGAAGTTGAAAGACGGGGCGCCGCCCAATTCGCGCTCTTGCGTCACTTTGGCGCCGAACATCTCTTCCCAGAATTTCCGCGCCGCGTGCGGGTCCTCGCTTCGAAAATGAATGTGGTCGTAGCGGTAAACTGCCATGAACCTCCCCTTACCATGAAAAATTTTGAAACGGAAAATCTCTCGAGTGGTGAGACGTTCGGAAATAGCACGCGAAAAAATCCCCCGTCGGGATTTCCCGGAAAAACGAACCGGGAGCCTCCGGCAAGGGCGTGGATATCGCGGACATCGCGCAGCCTGTGTAAACCGGTCGGCGCTATCCGCTCTGCCCCCCTTCGTCGTTCTCGATGAGCTTCTGGGTCTCGGCCATTTCGTGGAACATCTTGCAGGTTTCCCCGAAATCCTTCAAAAGCCGTTCAAAAAGCTGTTCCACCTGGAAGGGTGAGAGGACATCGGTCAATTCCCGGAAGACGACCTCCCAGGAATTCGCCCTTCGTTCGCCCCGCTGAAACGTCTTCTCATTTTTCGTCAGTTCGTCGTAGACATCGTGTTCGTGGTCGAGGATATCCCGGAGAACGGGTTCGTAGTTCGGGTCGCTGCCATGAACGTAGCGCATCAGGTAGGGCTTGTATTTCCGGATTTTGAATTTTCTGGGTGCCATTGGGCTCCCCCCTTTGGTTTTATAATTCGACCAATAATTCTATAAATTTCTCCCTGCAGGGCCGATGAGAGAATGCGGATGTCCAGTGCGAGGAATATGTGGATGTGAACTATAATCCTTATTATATCCTTTTCGGGGAACCGGCGTCATTTTTTATTTTTCCATGTTTCGGGCCGGCTCATGCATTAAAATCAATGGGTAATGGTGCTTTGACAGAAAGGGGCGCTTTAGATGGAAGATGTTCGCATCGAAAGAATGGCCGAAACCATCTCCCGCTATTCGGCCCGGGTGAAGCGCGGGGATCTGGTGTGTATCCGGGGCGGGACCGAGGCCGCTCCCTTGATCCGCTCCCTCTACGCCCGTTGCCTGGAGCTGGGGGCTTTTCCCTACACCCATGTCGGGCTGCCGGGCCTTGATGAGATTTTTTACGAGCGGGCGAACCGGGAGCAGTTGGCCTATCTCTCCCCGATCTCGACATTCGAGGTCGAAAAGGTTGACGTGCTCGTGAGCATCCTCTCGGAGACCAATACGCGCCGGTTGACGGGCGTGGACCCAAAGAAGCAGGCGCGCGCCTCCCAGGCGAGACGGCCGATCATGCAGACCTTCATGCGGCGGGCCGCCCAGTACGACAAGGGCGGCAAGAAGGGCCTGCGGTGGACGCTCACGCTATTCCCCACCGAAGCCTATGCCCAGGACGCCGAGATGTCGCTCACAGGATATTCGGATTTTGTCTTCAGTGCCTGCCATGCCCACCGGCCGGGCGGCATCGAAAAATGGAAGCAGATGGAGAAGCGCCAGAGGGAGATCATCCGCTACCTCAAGGGAAGGAAAGTGGTCGAGATTGCTGCTCCCGGCACCGACCTGCGCGTCGGCATCGCGGGCCGGAAGTTCATCAACTGCGCCGGCCACCATAATTTTCCCGACGGGGAGATCTTCACCGGCCCGCAGGAGCGGAAGATCGACGGCACCATCCGCTACAGCTTTCCGGCCTGCCTCTCGGGCCGCGAGGTGGACGGCGTGGAATTGACCTTCGAGAAAGGGAAAGTGGTCAAGGCCACGGCGGAGAAGAACGAAAAATTCCTGCGCACCATGATCGGGATGGACCCGGGCGCCGCCCGCGCCGGTGAGTTCGCCATCGGCCTCAATTCCGGCATCCAGCAGTACACGAAGAACATTCTCTTTGACGAGAAGATCGGCGGAACGATCCACATCGCCCTCGGCAAGGGCTATCCCGAGAGCGGCTCGCGCAACGACTCGGCGCTGCACTGGGACATGGTGTGCGATCTGCGGGGGAAGGGCGAGATGTGGGTGGATGGAAAGCTGTTCATGAAAAAAGGTAAAATCCTCGTCTGATCGCTCTCCACAATGAAGTGGAGGAATGGAAAACGCTACTTCTGTCTATCACATAGGGTGCCGGGTGCTGTTTTGCGTCGTTTTCATTCTGGCCGCGCCGCCCTCGGGCTGGACGGGCTCGGCGTCTACGACGGGTCCGGCCATTTTTTTGGGGAAACCGGGGGAAAAGAGAATCCGGGCGGCGAGGTGGACCACGGCGTCACCGTCTCGATGCGGGCCGGCGTCCGGGACGCGAAGGGCGACGAAATTGCCCGCATCATCGCCCTGGCGCAGCATCCACCACGAGTCGCTGATCGCGTTCCTCACGGGCGCGATCGCAGCCCTGGCGGCGCTCTTTTTCTTCCGGCCGATCCTGCGTCCCGAGGAATAAAGGGGGAGGGGCCTCCCCGCACCGCCGCGGGGATGGTGCCCATCGCGCCGGAGTGGTATTTTCTCCCTCACCGGGCGGGTAGCTCAGCTGGAAGAGCGGTGCCCTTACAAGGCATAGGTCGCAGGTTCGAACCCTGTCCCGCCCACCAAGGAATTCAATGGATTGCAGGAATTCAGCTGGTTCGTTTTTTTCGCTTTTCCTGAAATTGTGCTTGTTTTGTCCCTGTTCTCTCATAAATTTTTTTCGCCGGACGCCCGGGCCTCCTCGATGTTCACCACCTTGCGCTCGGCGGGCAGGGCGGAGAGGTAGGCATCCCGCTTCCGCATGGCGTCCCGGAGGTCGTCGGCGTCCACAATGTCATAGCGCCGGAAAACGGCCGCCGTCCTGTGGCCGGAAATCTGCATGGCGACATTCTGTGAGACGCCCGCCCGCACCATATCCCGGATGGCCGTCCGCCTGAGGTCGTAGGGAATGCGTCCCTCCAGGCCCGCCGCCTTGCAGGCTGCCTTCCAGGTTTTGCGGAAATCGCCGATGGCGTCCTGTCCAAAAATTCGAACGGGCCTAAAATCCCATCTCCACCACAAGAATTGCCAGAGTAGATTGCTTGCCCTTCTACTTCTTCACCATCCCGAACGTGAGGCCGCGGACGAGGTGCTTGCGGATCAGGAGGCCGATGAAGATGAGCGGGATGGTGATGCCCACCGAAAGGGCGGCCTGCCGGCCGTAGAAGCGCCCCTCCGATGAGCCTTCGAATTTGTTGAGCTGGATCGGGAGCGTCACCACCTCGGTCTTGGAAAGAATCAGCGCCAGCAAATATTCGCTCCAGGTCAGGATCATGATGAACAAGAAGGTGGCCATCACCCCCGAGCGGACGAGCGGGAAGATGATCTCCCAGATCGTGCGGAATCTTCCCGCGCCGAGGATGGCGGCCGCGTGTTCGAGCTCGAGCGGGATGTCGTCAATAAAGCTTTTCGCCATCCAGACGGCGTAGGGAAGCGTCGAGACGATGTACATGATGGACAGCCCGGTCAGCGTATCCACCAGCCCGAGGTGGCTGAAATAGATAGAGACCGGGGCGGCGATCACGATCGGAGGAACCATCCGGAACATAAGGAGGTGGAACATCCTTTTTTCCGAAAGAATCTGGAAGCGCGAGACGCCGTAGGCCAGGCAGGTGCCGAACGCGACGGAGATGGCGGTGGAAACCAGGGAGAGGATGAGGCTGTTCTTCATCGCCTCGAAAGGCTTCTGCATGGACTTGCCCATCCCGCCGGAATTGT
>JAQBZT010000187.1 GCA_027622355.1 bacterium
GCTTTCATCTTTCTGGAGAAAAAAAACAGCCTCCCCGAACGGGAGGCCGGATAACAAAGGGCAGGAGTTGCGGCGCGCCGCCGCACTGGGCGGCGCTAGGAACCAAGCGCCTTTTCGATCGTCCGCCGGATGAAGACGGGCGTCACCTGGCGGCGGTACGCATCGCTCGCCCGGATGTCGGTCAGGGGCTCCAGATCGTCCAGCGACCGGGCCAGGACGCCGTCAATCGCCTCACGGGTCAGCTCCTTGCCCTTGAGGCCCGCCTCCGCCGCCGTGACGCGCCGGAAGACGGCCTCCACCCCGCCGAGGCCGATGCGGGCCTCCCGGCAGGTTTTGCCGTCCGCCTCGAGCGAGACCGCCACCGAGATCGAAATGCACGGCTTGTCTTCCTTCGAGCGGGTGGTGAAGCGCGTGTAGGCCGTGCGGAAGCCCTGCGGGAGGGGATCGATCTCGATCTCGGTCAGCAGTTCATCCGGCGCGAGGGCACACTCATAGTAGTCCGTCCAGAACTCGCCCGCCGGGATCACGCGCTCGCTGCCATCCGCCTTTTTGGCCTTCATCCGCGCCTCGAGGACGAGGAGCGCCGCCGGGGGATCGGAGGCGGGCTCGGCGAAACAGAGATTCCCGCCGATCGTGCCCGCGTTGCGGATGCGGATGGTCGCCACGTTGTGGAACACTTCGGACAGCAGGGGAAAGCGCTCCCGGATGAGCGGAGAGGTCTCGATGTCGCGGTGTACCGTCCGCGCGCCGATGCGGACGCCGCCGTTTTTCGTCCCCTCGATGAAAGAAAGCTCCGCCACCCCATAGATGTCGATCAGATTTTCCGGTTCGAAAATCTTGGATTTCATCAGAATCGAAAGGGCCACGCCGCCCGCATACACTTTCCCCGCATCCCCGTGCGCCTGAATGGCGGCGAGCGTCTCATCCACACTGTTCACAGCCACATAATGAAAAGCCAAGGCTCATCTCCTCAAGTCGTTTCCGGAATCCCGCCCCCTGCGCGGAAAACATTCTTGACCGGCATCAATTTCCGCTTGCCGCCTTCTCCCGCAAGGCGTTGAGAATCTTCTCCGGCGTGATCGGCAGCGTCGTGATGCGCACGCCGACCGCATCGTAGACGGCGTTGGAGATTGCCGCCGAGGTCCCCAGCTGGGCCATCTCTCCCAACCCCTTGGCGCCATAGGGTCCGGTCGGATTCTCGGTTTCCACGAGAACCGTCTCCAGAACGGGAACATCCTGGGTGGTCATCAGTTTATAGTCGAGCCAATTGGGATTGACCGGCTGGCCGTCCTCGACCTGGAAATCCTCGCTCAAGGCGTAGCCCACGCCCATCAGCGCGCCGCCCTCGATCTGACCGACCGCACCCGCCGGGTTGACCACCGTCCCCACATCGTTGGCCGAAATGATACGGAGCACCTCAACAGCCCCCGTCTCCGTGTCCACCTCCACCTCGGCCACCTTGGCGCCGAAGGCATAGGCAGCCGACCAGTTGCCGTAGCCCGTGACCGGGTCCGGGGATTCGCTGGGGGAATCGTAGCTGGCCGCCGTGTAGACCGCCTCGCTCCCCTGCCTGTCGTAAATTTTCATGTAGGCCTGGGTGTGGGTGATCTCGCGATCGGGGGCGCTTTTGACGAAGATCTTCCCCTGCCGGGCGTCCAGATCGTTCGGGTCGCATTCGAGAATCTCCGCGGCGCCCTTGAAGAGCATATCGCGCGCCTTCAGCGCGGCGAGCCGGGTCGCCATGCCGTCAATCGTCGTCGTCCGGCTTCCCCGGACGCCCCACCCATAGGGGTTCACCGCGGTGTCGCCGTTGATGATCCGCACATCCTCGACGCGCACCCCCAGCGTCTCGGCGCAGATCTGCGAAAGGGTGGTGTTCGAGCCGTTGCCCATCTCGATGGTCCCGGAGAGCACCTGAACGGTGCCGTCCTTGTTCATCTTGATGAAGGCGCCGGCCGTCTCGGGGCCCATTGCGCGCGCGCCGGTGAAGTGGACGGCGGCGCTCAACCCGTAGCCGCGCTTTTTGCCGTCGGCGGAGGGGCGCTTCTCCTTCCAGGGGACGCGCTTCACCGCCTCCTGGACACACTGGGAGACGCCGCAGCTCGTGATCTTGGCGCCGATGATCGTGGTGGTCCCCTTCTTGACGAAATTCTTGAGGCGGAACTCGGCCGGGTCCATGCCGATCTCATGGGCATGTTTGTCCATCGCGATCTCGGTCCCGAAGCCGTAGCCGCCGTTTCCGACCCCGCGCATGGCGCCGCCGGGGGGGACGTTGGTGAAAACGACATCCGCATGGTGGCGGTAGGCCTTGAAGTTATAGAGACTCCCGCCCATGTGCGCCGTGATGGCGCCCACGACCGGGCCGTAGTCGGAGTAGCCGCCGTTCTCGACCACCATCTTGACCTCACGGGCCAGGATGATGCCGTCTTTGTCGGTCGCGATCCGGGTGGCGTGGAACTGTTTCGTGCGGTGCGTGCCGAGGAGAAACTCCTCCTGGCGATCGTAGTAGAACTTCACCGGGCGCCCGAGTTTTTTCGCCGCGATGATCGAGAGGAAGTCGATGTTGAACTTGCTGGTCGCCTTTCCCCCGAAACCGCCCCCGATATAGTGGGTGATGACGCGGATGTTCGCCTCAGGGATCTTCAGGACCTTGGAGAAATACTGGCTGGAAAGGCTGGGGCACTGGGTGGAGTTGTAGACCGTCAGATAGCCGTCCGGGGACCATTCGGCGATGGAGACGTGCGTCTCAAAGCAGCAATGCGCCTGCCGGGAGGAGGCGGTGCTGAGCTCGCTCACGTGGTGCGCTTCAGCGAACATCTTGTCCACGTCGCCGAACTCCATGTGCTTCGTGGAAGCGATGTTGTTCGGCCGGTAGTCGTGAATGACGGGAGCGCCTTCCTTCATGGCTTCGAAGGGATCGAAGACGGCCGGAAGCTCCTCGTAGTCCACATCGATCAGCTCGAGCGCCTCGATGGCGATATCTTCGGAAGTCGCCACCACGGCCGCGACCGTGTCTCCCACGAAACGGGCCTTCTTCGCCAGCGGCGTCTGGTCGTAGCAGCCGGGAACGACGCCCCATACCACGTCATCGGGGATATCGTCCGGCGTCATCACCAGCTTGACCCCGGGGAGTTTTTTGGCCCGGCTGGCGTCGATGCTCCTGACGCGAGCGTGGGGAAGCGGGCTGCCCAGCAGTTTTCCGTAAAGCATTTTGGGAAGCAGAAGGTCCAGCGTGTACATGGCCCGTCCCGTCACCTTTTCGGGGGCATCCACGCGGGGGACACTTTTCCCGACGTAAACAAGCGAAGACATAATTCCTCCCAATGGCAGCCCGGCAATACAAGTACCGGTGAAAGACTATTCAACCCCAGCGGGGAGCACTCCTCCTCCCGCATCGGCTGGGACCATACATCGCCCATGAAGATGCCGGATTATAACAAGAGGCGTCTCCCAGCGAAATCCCGTTTCTCAGGATATCTTTCTCTTCTTTATCCGCCCTGAAGATGGTATCCGTGAATACGCCCCGGAGGGATATTCCCCTTTCCAATTTGAGGGCGGCCGGGCTGTGTGCTAGAAAACTCAGACCTGACATTCATAATCTCTCTTTTCCGAGGGCAAAATGCCGATCAAATTCGATTTCACGGGCCGCAAAGTCATCCTCACGGGAGCCGCCGGGGCTATGGGCTCCCTCATCGCCAAAAGGTTCCTGGAGGCGGGGGCAAAGCTCTTTGCCACCGACCGGCCGGGGCCCCGCCTGGACGCCCTGGAAGGTCCCGCCGATCGCCTCCGGAAGTCCCCCTGCCACCTCGCGGATGTGGACGCCCTCCGGGAGAATGCGAAAGAAGCCCTCGGCTGGCTGGGAGGGTGCGACGTTCTGGTGAACACGGCGGGCTACATGCCGATTCGCGAGACCCTGGGCCTCACCAAGGAGGACTGGGACGAGGTGCTGGCCGTCAATCTTCTCGCCCCCTACTTCTACATTCAAGCGACCTTCGACGCGCTGAAGGCCTCCCCCGCGGGGCGCATCATCAACTTCGCCTCCATCGCCGGAAAGATGGGCGGCATCGGCCCGAACCTCAACTACGCCGCCGCCAAGGCGGGCCTTCTGGCCATGACCTTCAATCTCGCCCGGACACTCGGCAAGAGCGGCGTGACGATCAACTGCATCCTCCCCGGTCCGGCGCGGACGGGGCTGCACTTCGAGTCCCCCGACGAGATGCTCGACAAGGCCGAGGCGGCCCATCCGATGGGGCGCCTCACGGTGGCGGAGGATGTCTGGCCGGCCGTCCTTTTCCTCGCCAGCGAAGAGGCCGGGCACGTCAATGGAGAAGCCCTCGATGTCAACGGCGCATTCTGGACAGATTGACCCTGGTTCGGAGGGACAGGCTCCGGCATGAGCGCCCGATTCGACTTCACCGGCAAGAAGGTCATCGTCACCGGCGCCTCGAGGGGGATTGGCGCCGAGGTGGCGCGGGGGTTCATCGCCTCGGGGGCGAAGGTGGCCGCCGCCGGAAGGGACACAGAGCGCCTCGCGGCCATCGCGGGCCCCGCCGATCGGGTGCGGGCCTTCCCCTTCGATCTGGGCGAGTTGGAACTCCTCCCCAGTGTCCTCGGCGAGATTGTGAGCTGGCTCGGTGGGTGCGACGTCTTCGTGAACGCGGCGGCCTATCCGCTGCTGAAAGACCCATTGACCCTCGATGCCGCCGACTGGGACCTCACCTTGCGCGTCAACCTGATCGGGCCCTACCTCTGCATCAAGGAACTGATCGGGCCGCTCAAACAGTCTGGAAACGGGCGGATCATTCTCTTCGGCTCCGTCGCCGGGAAAACGGGCGGCCTCGGGGCAAACATGGCCTACAGCGCCTCGAAGGGGGGTGTTTTCGCGATGACCTTCAACCTCGCGCGCGAGTTGGCCAAGAGCGGCGTCACGGTGAACTGCCTGACGCCCGGCCCCACGGAAACCAAGATGATGCTTTCCTTCCCCGATGAGGTGCTCGAGCGGACCATCGCCGCCCATCCGCTGGGGAGGTTGGGACGGCCCGAGGAGATCGCCCCGGCGGCCCTTTTTCTCGCGAGCGAGGAGGCGGCCCACATCACCGGCCATGCGTTCGATGTGAACGGCGGATTTTACACGAGGTAAGGGAGGAAGATGCGATGACATCCGAAGGCTATGTGAATCCCGATCTGATATGGAGCTCGCAGCAGCTTCAGGAGCGGCTCGATGATCCCAACCTGCGGATCATCGACGCCCGGCCCGGTGAGCGCTACGCGATGGGGCACATTCCCGGAGCACGCCACTTCAACATCTACGCCCTGAACTGCGACGACACCGACGATGCCCCCCTGCAGTCCTTCATGCGGATGTGGGCGTTCCTCCTTGGGCAAAGGGGAGTGAGCTTCGAGAACACGATCGTCTTCTACGACGAGGACACGGGAAACACCTGCGTGCGCGGCTTCTGGTTTCTCGAGTATTTCGGCCACAGCGATGTCCACGTCCTCAACGGGGGCTATGCCGCCTGGCAGCGGGCCGGGCTGGAAGTCACGCGCGATGCGGAAGTTCCAGAACCGAGCGCCTTCAGGTACGAACCGCGTCCGGAGCGCCTCGCCACCTACCGCCACGTCCTCGAAGCCATCGAGGATGCGGACAAGGCCATCCTCGACACGCGCTCGGCGGCAGAATGGGAGGGCACCCGCGTTCTCGCCAAGCGCGGCGGCGCCGTCCCCGGCGCTGTCCACCAGGAATGGCTCGCCCACCTGACCCCCGATCGGGAGATGAAGAGCGCCGAAGAGCTAAGAGCCCAGTTCGAGGCGCTGGGCGTCACCCCGGACAAGGAGGTCATCCCCTATTGCCAGACCGGCTACCGCTCGGCGCACGCCTATTTCGCCCTTCGCCTCCTCGGCTACCCGCGGGTGCGGAACTATGTCGGCTCCTGGAACGAATGGGGCAACCGCGAGGGGGTGCCCATC
>JAQBZT010000188.1 GCA_027622355.1 bacterium
GGATTTACGAGGCCAGGCGCTGGATCTGGCTTGTAAACTGGGAGAGGGCGACCTCCTGGCGTGCCCCCCGCTCCTGGGCCTCGGCCACTTGCCGCCGAAGGAGCGCAGTCTCGCTCGCCGGCCGGGCGGCGGGCGTCTCGATGCCGGGCGCGAAATCAACGGGGGCGCATGCGGCGAGCCCGGCGAGAAGCGCAAAATGGAAGAGAAGTCTTTTCATCGGAAATTTCGGGGACAAAGGGCGGAAACCATTTGGGGCCTCTCGGGCAGAGAGGCGAACCGGCACATTATAGCGCAATTACTTCGAAACCTTCGATATGAAGTTCGGGGTCCGCCTTGATGACGAGCTGAACGCCCAGGTTTTTCTCGATGATCTCTACGTGATGGCGCTCCTCTTCCAGGAGAAGGCCAACCACCTCGGGATGGACGTTAATCATGATCTTTTCGCTCTCGGGGTGGAGGCGGCGCACCCGGCCCGCCTCGCGGAGGGCCTCGAAGCTCACCGAAACAGCCGACTTCACCCGTCCGCGGCCCTCGCAGTAGGGGCAGGTGCCGCACAGGACGCGCTGGATGCTGTTCTGCACCCGTTTGCGGGTCATCTCGACCAGCCCAAGTTCGCTGATCTTCAGGATGTTCGTGCGGGAGCGGTCCTTTCGCAGCTCTTCCTTAAGGGTGTTGAAGACCTTCTCCTTGTTCTCCTCGCGCTCCATGTCGATGAAGTCGTTGATGATGATCCCGCCGATATTCCGCAGGCGCAGCTGGGCGACGATCTCGCGGACAGCTTCGAGGTTCGTCTGGACGATCGTTTCCTCGGGGTTGCGCTTGCCGACGAAGCGGCCGGTGTTCACATCGATGGTGGTGAGGGCTTCGGTCTGGTCGATGACGATGTAGCCGCCGCTCTTCAGCCAGACCCGCTGCCCCAACGCGCGTTCGATCTCGAGCTCGATGCCGTAATGATCGAAAATCAGTTCCTCTCTATGGAAGAGTTCGATTTTGGGGAGGAGATGCGGGTAGTAGCTCTCGACGAATGACCGGCATCCCGCATAGGCGTCCGGGTCGTCGATCAACATCCGCTCGACGTCGGTGGTGAACAGGTCCCGCACCGCGCGCTGGATGAGGGTGAGGTTGTTGTGAATCTGATCCGGCGCAGAGGAGTGCTCGTTCTTGCCGAGAATGTCCTCCCATAGCGCGTGGAGAAACTGCATGTTCGATTCAAGATCTTCGGCGGGCGTGTTTTCGCTGGCGGTGCGGACGATGTAGCCGGCGCCGGGCTTGCGGTACTTGCGGACGATGCCCTTCAGGCGCTTGCGCTCCTCCTCTTCTTCGATGCGGCGGCTGATGCCGATCTGGTGGATGGTCGGCATATAGACCACGTAGCGGCCGGGAAGGGTGATGTAGCTCGTCAGGCGCGAGCCCTTGGTGCCGATGGGTTCCTTGCTGACCTGGACGATGACCTCCTGACCTTCCTTGAGGATATCCTCGATGGGGCGCTGCTTGCCGTTGCGGCGGGAGCGACGCCGGGGGATGGTGTCGAAGTTCACGGGGCCGTCGGGTTCTTCCTCCTCGACGGAGTGGGCGGAGTGCCCGTTGCCCTCGAAGTCGAGTTCCTCCTCCTCGAGGTGCCCCTCGGCCGCCTTCTGGTAGTTCTCGATGGATTCGATGGTGTCCACGTCGTTAACGTAGAGGAAGCCCGCCTTCTCGAGGCCGATGTCCACGAAGGCGGCCTGCATCCCGGGAAGGACCTTGGTCACCCGGCCCTTGTAGATATTTCCGACGATGCTCTTCTCCGAGGCGCGCTCGACGTAGATCTCGGCGGTAGTCCCGTTTTCGAGGAGCGCGACGCGCGTTTCGAATGGTTCGCAGTTGACGATGATTTCAGATGGCATATTCCACTGTTTTGCCGCTCGCGCTTTTCCAGCGGACGGCAACCTTAAGGACGCGGGCCCGGAGAATGTCCACGGGCGAGAGATCGAGGCAGGCCGACAAAATCTCGGAGATTTTGGGCGTTGCCCCTTCGCTGAACCGAAGCTCGATGAGAAGCCGGTGGGCCGGCTTCCCGTCGGCGCCGGGCCCTGGACCTTTCGCCTCGAAGGAGCGAATGGCGGGACGCGCGTCGAAATGGATGATTTTGCCCTTGCGCTCGCGGCGGATCTCGATTCGATCCGCGGCCAGAGCCCGGGCGATGGCGTATTCGATGTCTGGGGATTCGTCCATGCCCGCCGGGAGGCGGATGTCATAGACCGCCCCGGCGATGGCGTTCGCCGATGCGGGGGCGCCGCTCACGAGCCGCCAGGCGGCACGGGGGCGGAGCCCTGCGGGCAGTTCCCGCTGGAGAGCGCGGAGAACATCTCTCGGCTGGAGCGCCCCCGACGTCTCGAGCAGGGCGAGATCGACGATCTCCGCTCTGCTCTCCACCCCGACGGGAAGGGCGTGGGAGAAGACAATCTTCGGGTGCGGGTTGAACCCCTGGGTGTGGGCCATCCGCAGCCCGCTCCGCTGGGCCGCGCGGATGAAAGTGCGGAGCACTTCAAGGTGGCTTAGGAAGCGCAAATCCCCGCTTTTTTCGAAGGCGAGCCGGAAGCGGCGCACCGGGTAGTCCTGCTCTTCGGCGGCGATGCCGGGGTTGTCCTCCGTGGCGCCGCCCTCGAAGCCGAGGGGGACGGGCCCGCCCTCGCGCAGGGCGGGTCTCCGGCGGCGGGTGCGGCCCGCTTTTCCGTTTTTCTTCTCCTCGGCTTTCTTCTCCTCAATCTGGGCCTTGACGAGGGAGAGTTCGGCCGGCTCATTTGGCGGAAGGTCCGCTCCCATGGAGAGGTCGGCGGAGTTCACCACCGGCAGCATCTCGCCGGGAGGCGGCAGCGGTTTTTCGTAGTGGTACTTGATGCCCTTGTAGTTGTCCAAGATGCCGCACTGCCCGCAGGACTCGTAGCGGCAGTCGCCGACGGTGATCTCGCGCAGGGCGCGGCGCCACTCGGCGAGCTGGTACGCCTTGGTGACGCCCGGGTCGAGGTGATCCCAGGGAAGGGGCTCATCGGCGGGAATCTCCCGGTAGGCGTACCACTCGGGGTCGAGGCCGTGCGCCGCGAAGGCGGCCATCCACTTGTCGTAGTCGAAATACTCCATCCACCCGTCGAATTTGCAGCCCGCATCCACAGCCGTTTCGATGACATCGGCCACCCGGCGGTCGGCCTTGGACAAGATGGCCTCGAAGAAGCTGTGCCGGGGATTCGACCAGTGGAGCTTGATGCGATGGTCGGGAACGTTTTTCTTGATGAAGTCGAGTTTCTCCCGGATCGTTTCCTTGCGGTCCTGCGGGAACCACTGGAAGGGGGTGTGGGGCTTGGGGACGAAGGTGGAGAGGCTCACGTTGATGGAGCGGAAACGCTCGCCGCTCACCTTTGACTTCATCCGGCCGCACGCCATCAGCATCTCGGCCATCTCTTTCAGGTCCTCCAGCGTTTCGGTCGGCAGGCCGAGCATGAAGTAGAACTTGACCCCCTGCCAGCCGGCGTCGAGGATGTCCTGGAGGTTCCGCTGGAGATCCTGGGAGGTCAGTACTTTGTTGATGACGTTGCGGAGCCGTTCGCTGCCCGCCTCGGGGACGAGGGTGAATCCGGTCTTCCGCACCCGGGCGATCTGGGCGAGGAGGTCGGGGCTCATCGCCCCCACCCGGAGGGAGGGGAGCGAGATGGAGGTCTGCATCGGAGCGAGCCGCTCCATCATCCGCGGAACGAGGCCCTTGAGGGGCTGGTAGTCGGCGATGCACAGGGAGGAGAGGCTGATCTCCTCGTAGCCGGTCTTGCGGAGGGACTCCTCGGCCAGCTCGAGTACTTTCGCGGGGTCGCGATCCCGGACGGGGCGGTAGATCGTCCCCGCGTGGCAGAAGCGGCACCCCCGGGTGCAACCGCGCTGGACTTCCAGCGTGACACGGTCGTGAACCACTTGCGTGTAAGGGACGATGGATGCGACTGGATGGGCCGAATGGTTCAGATCCTCAAGTACCCGGGCGAGGACCGGCCTCCGGTGGCCGGTCACGTGCCGGAAGCCGCGGATCGTGCCGTCGGGGTTCTGCGAAACCTTGTAGCGCGATGGGACATAAATACCCTCGATCCGCTCAAGGCGCTCGAGAAGGGCCTCCCGCCGCTCGCCCGAGCGGCGCCAGGCTTCGTGCGCCTCCACGATTTCCGGGAACATCTCCTCCCCATCGCCGAGCGCCACCGCATCGAAGAAGGGCGCCATCGGCTCCACGTTGAAGGCCACCGGCCCCCCGCCGACGACCAGCGGATCGGTTTCGCTCCGATCGGCGGCCCGCCGCGGCATCTTCGCCAGATCGAGCAGGACGAGCACGTTGCTCGCCGCCAGCTCGTAGAGGAGAGAAATGCCGAGGATGTGGAAGTCACGGACCGGGGTGCGGCTCTCGAGGGTGGCGAGGGGCGCGCCCTTTTCCCGGAGGATGGCCTCAAAATCCGGCCACGGGAGAAAGACGCGCTCTGCGGCGATGTCCGCGCGCGCATTCAGGAGGTGATAGAGAATGCGGATGCCGTTGTGGGACATCCCCACTTCGTAGCTGTCGGGGAAGGCGAGGGCGACCCGGTTCCGCACCCCGGCGAGGTTCTTGCGGATGGCGTTGACCTCGTTCCCGAGATAGCGGGAGGGTTTTTGGACGAACGGAAACACGTCCCGCTCGTACACGATAGTAGATTCAGTCTGCATGAAACTTATCTCTCCAAACGCTGCGGTGCGGGGGGAGCTGCTTTCCGCAGCGGGAAAATACCCGTCAAGCAAGGGGAATTTTGCTGGAAACGCGGTGAGTTTTCAACTCTGCGGCGGGGAAGGCACTCAAAAATGATTGAAATCCAATGAGATGGGGGATTTTATCCCCTTCCCGGGGACGCCGCTAGCGGAAAGGGTACTCCCTTTTGTACGAAAACGAGGTGAAACTCTTCCGTCGCATCCAGACGTTCAGCACCAGCCCGATGGACAGATAGAAGGTGATGGCGGCGCTCCCGCCGTAGCTGACCAGGGGGAGGGGCAGGCCGACGATGGGCATCAGCCCGAGCGTCATGGCGATGTTGAGGGAAGCGTAGAGAAAGATGGAGGAAGCGACACCCACCGCGATGAGGGTCCCCTGCTTGTCGCCCGCCTGGAGCCCGATGAGGAATATCCGGTAGATGAGGATCAGGAAGAGAAACAGCAAAAAGGCAGCGCCCATGAATCCGAGCTCTTCGCTCAGGACGGAAAAAATAAAGTCGGTGTGCCGCTCCGGAAGGAAATGGAGCCGGCTCTGGGTTCCCTGGAAAAGACCTTTTCCCCATATCTCCCCGCTGCCGATCGCAATCTTGCTTTGCAGGCTCTGGTAGCCCGCCCCCAAGGGGTCGCGGTTGGGGTTGAAGACGGTCAATATGCGCGATCGCTGGTATTCCCGGAGAAAGAACCAGCCGATCGGAGCGGTCGCCAGGCCGATGCCCGCCAGCGAGAAGAGCACCCGCTTGCGGACCCCGACAGTGAGCACCATGCAGGCGGCAATCATGAAGGTGGTGAGGGCCGTGCCGAGGTCAGGCTGTCTGGCCACCAGTCCCACCGGGATGATGACGAGAACGAAGGGGACGATAAGCTCGCGAAAGCCCAGCGGCTCGCTGCTCTCCCGTGTGCCGAAGTAGCGGGCCAGCACGATGATCATGAAAAGCCGCGCGAGCTCGGAGGGCTGAATCCGCACCGGCCCGAAAACGAGCCAGCGCTTGGCTCCGTATACAGTTCTCCCGGCGAGGAAGACCAGAACGAGCATGACGATCAAAAGGAAGTAGAGCAGATAGGCCCACCGGGTCAGCTGGTGGTAGTCGACAAGCAGAATGGACACCATCACCAGAAGGCCGAGAGTGCTCCAGAGCAACTGCTTCCAGTGAAGCGCGCCGGCCAGCAGGTTGGGGTCGGTGTAGATCGAGCTGTAGATCATCAGCACCCCC
>JAQBZT010000189.1 GCA_027622355.1 bacterium
GACGGGTCCAATAATCTGGGTGACGGTTCCTTCGTTCACTCTCAGCTCCTTTGTGGTCGAGGGCGCGCCGCCGGGAACAGGGGCCGCCCACACCATCCACTAGCTCAGCGCATCCGCTCCGCTGATGACTTCCAGAATTTCCTTCGTAATCGTCGCCTGGCGCACGCGGTTCATCTCGAGCGTCAGAGTTTCTATCATCTCATCTGCGTTGCGTGTGGCGTTGTCCATCGCCGTCATGCGCGATCCGAACTCGCTCGCCTCGGCATCCAGCAGGGACCGGTAAATCTGGACCGTGATGTGCCGGGGAAGAATGTCCGTCAGAACGCCCACCATGGAAGGCTCGTATATGAAGTCGGTCACGACGGGATCGCCCGCCGCGTCCACGGCGTCCGGAACGGCGGGGGCCAACGGAAGCAGGCGGAAAAGATTCGGTCTCTGGCTCACGATCGACTTGAATTCCGTCGTCAGAACGTGGATCTCCTCCGTCTCCCCCGAAAGAAAGGCTTCCGTCAGAATCTCGGAGATCTCCTCGGCGAGCGAAAAGCCTATCTTGCCGTAGACTTCCGTGATCTCTTTTTTGAATTTGTAGCCGCGGCGCGCAAAAAAATCTCGTCCCTTCCGGCCCACAACCACGATTTCCGTATCTTTTCCCGCCTCTTCGCGCTTGCGCAAAAACTGAAGCGCCAGCCGGGTGATGTTCGCGTTGTAGCCCCCGCAAAGCCCCTTGTCGGAGGTGATGACCAGAAGGATTGCTTTTTCGTCCTTCATCGTATCCTGCAGAAGCGGATGCGGGATGCCCTCTACCCGGAGCGAGAGGGAGTTCACCAGCTCGGTCATCTTCTCGCTGTAGGGGCGGGCATTTTCAATCCGCTCCTGGGACCGGCGCACCTTGGAGGCGGCCACGAGCTTCATGGCACGGGTGATCTGCTGCGTGTTCTTCACGCTGCGGATGCGGCTTTTGTAGTCGCGTAGCGATGCCATCTTGCTTCCTTATCTGGCAGCCGCAGTTGCTTCGACGGCGGTCTTTTCTTTCAGGGTCTTCTTGAATCCCTCGATCGCGGCATCGAGCCGGGTCACGATGTCGTCGGTCAGTTCCTTCTTCTCGGCGATATCGCTCACGACCTTCGGATGGCTGGTGTCCATGAACGCCAGGAATCCCGCTTCGACCTCCTGGACCTTGTTGATCGGAACCTTGTCGAGATGGCCCCGGGTGCCCAGATAGATGGACAAGATCTGCTTTTCGACCGGCACAGGCTGATACTGAAGCTGCTTGAGCAGCTCCGTCAGACGGGAGCCCCGGTTGAGCTGCGCCTGGGTGGCCGCATCGAGTTCCGAGCCGAACTGGGCGAAGGCCGCCATCTCGCGATACTGCGCCAGATCGAGGCGAAGGGTGCCTGCGACCTTTTTCATGGCCTTGTTCTGGGCCGCTCCGCCCACCCGGGAAACCGAAAGGCCCACGTTGATGGCGGGCCGGATGCCCGAATAGAAAAGGCTCGCCTCGAGATAAATCTGCCCGTCCGTGATCGAGATCACGTTCGTCGGAATGTAGGCGGAAACATCGCCCGCCTGGGTTTCGATAATCGGAAGCGCGGTGAGGGAACCGCCGCCCTTCGCGTCATTCAGTTTCGCCGCCCGCTCGAGCAGGCGCGAGTGCAGATAAAAGACATCGCCGGGGTACGCTTCGCGGCCGGGAGGCCGGCGGAGCATGAGCGAGAGCTGGCGGTAGGCGACCGCCTGCTTTGAGAGATCATCGTAAACAACCAGCGCGTGCATGCCGTTGTCGCGGAAATACTCGCCCATGGCACAGCCGGAGTAAGGGGCGATGTACTGGAGGGGAGCCGGGTCGGAAGCCGTCGCCGCGACAATGATCGAATACTCCAGGGCGCCCATCTCTTCCAGTGTGCTGACCACCTGGGCGAGCGTCGAGCGCTTCTGTCCGATGCAAACGTAGATGCAATGCACATCGGTGTTCTTCTGGTTGATGATGGTGTCTACCGCGATGGCCGTCTTGCCGGTCTGGCGGTCGCCGATGATGAGCTCGCGCTGGCCGCGTCCGATCGGGATCATGCCGTCAATCGCCTTGATCCCGGTCTGGAGCGGCTCTTTCACCGGCTGGCGATCGATCACGCCCGGGGCCACAACGTCAATATTGCGGGTCTCCTGGGTATCGATCGGACCCTTCCCGTCAATGGGCTGGCCCAGGGCGTTCACGACACGGCCGAGAAGCGCCTTTCCGACGGGGACCTGGACGATCCGGCCGGTGCGGCGCACCTCGTCGCCCTCCTTGACCTGCTGGTCGTCTCCCATGAGAACGGAGCCGACGTTGTCCGTTTCAAGGTTGAGCGCCATCCCAAAAAGGCCGTTGGGAAATTCAAGAAGCTCGCCCGCCATGCACTTTTCCAGTCCATAGATGCGGGCGATTCCGTCGCCGACGGAGATAACGCTGCCCGTTTCGGCCAACTCGACGGAAGCGTCAAACCCTTCGATTTCCTTTTGAATGATCTGGCTGATTTCTTCGGCGCGAATCTGCATTTGATTTCCTCTTTGCCCTTTGTCTATTTTCGTTAAAAGAGCGATTCGAAAACGGAGTCGATTTTAATCGACAACCAATTTTTCCCGTAAGTTCTTCAGTTGATTCCGGATGCTGCCGTCCATCATGACGCTTCCCACGCGGCAAGTCAGCCCGCCGATGAGCGATTCATCTTGCTTGGTATCGACGATCACCTCTTTGCCGGTCACTTCCGAAAGACGCTTCCTCAGCCGCTCGATGGAATCCCCGTCCAGCAAGGCTGCGGAACGAATCTCAGCCCGGACCCGGCCACGCTTATCGTCGGACAGCTCCCGGTAGTAGCCGGCGATGGCAGAAAGGTCTGTGACCCGATCTTTTTCCACGACCACGCGCAGGAAATTCCGGATCAGATCGCTCGCGCCGGAGGAGCGCAAAACATTCTCCACCAAGCGGACCCGTGTGGGCTTGGGAAAACGCGGGTTCTCCAGCACGCGCCGAAGGTCGGCGTGCCCTCCAATCGCCTGGGCTGCGGCTTCGAGCTCCGCGCCGGTCTCATCGAGAGTACCGGCCCTATCGGCGATGCCGACGAGCGCTTTGGCGTAGCGGCGCGCGACTTCTCCGCCGGTCATATGCCGCCTCCGTTCACGGTTGCCACCTTAGACAAGAAATTTTCCATGAGCCGTTTCTGGTCTTCTGGACCAAGGTTTTTCCGGAGAATTTCCTCGGCCAGCTCCACGGCAAGGCGGGCGGCCTCGTTCTGAAGCTCGGCACGGGCCTTTTTCCCTTCAAGTTCGATGGCCCCGCGGGCATGCTCCAAAAGACGCTCGGCGAGGTCGTCCTGATCGCTCTGAAGGCGCTTCCACATGGACTCGCGCTCCATCTCGCCCTGCTTGCGGACGCGGCCAAGCTCGGCCTCCAGATCGGCGACTTTCGAGCGCTGCTCTCCGAGAAGCCGCTCGGATTCCACCCGGGCTTTTTGAGCCTCCGCCAACGCTTTCTGAATCCCCTCGCGGCGCTCCTGAAAAAATTTTCGTATCGGCTTGTAGGCAACCTTATAAAGAATGGCGATCACGATGAGCGTGTTCATCAGCTTGAACAGCTCTTCTTTCAGGCTGAACGCCTTATGGTGAACCTCGCCCGCCTCTGCCGCCCAGGAGAGCTCCGGCAAAAGAAGCGGAAGCGCCAGCAGGGTGAGCACATAGAGCCCCCACATAACGGCACCGCAGTCTCCCGGATAAGTCCTTCTCATCATTTCCCTCAGGCTACAGCCCGGCCGGCAAGGCGGTTGGCGATATCCGCCGCGAACCCCCGGGCGCGATCTTTGAGTTCGCCCGCTACCGCCTCGGCGTCGCGCCGGATGGCCACGCGGGCTTCCTCGACTTCCTGGTCGGTCTTCACGCGGATTTCCTCAATGCGCACGCGCGTCCGCTCGGTCATCTCCTGCTGGAGCTTGACGACGGCGTCGGTGTTTTCGCGCTGAATCTCGGAGAGCGAATCCTCGTACTGGCTCACATAACCCAGGGCCTCGCTTCTGTCCCGCTCGGCCGATGAGAGGTCGCCGTCGATCTTTCCCTGGCGCTCGTTCATGAGTTTAAGTAATGGTTTGTAGAGAATTTTATTCAAAAGAATGAGAAGGATGAGAAAGTTCGCCCATTGGATCAAAATAACGAGGGGGTTGATGATCAGGGCGCCGCTGCCGAAATTGTAGCTGTGCAGCAGCTCCTCAAGCGCGCTTTTTTGTCCGGCGGCCTCCGCGGGACACTGAATGAAAAAGACGGCCGCCAGCACGGCTCCGCATATGAACCACCCGTAAGCTATTTTTCGCAGAATCGAGGGCTTCATCCGAATCTCATGGCACACCGCCCGTGTGGAACGGCAATTTATACGGAACAATCCGTCAGGGAATCCAGACCCGAACGGCAGAATGAACACTGATAAGTGAATGATCCACACATTCGAAAGGGCCCGGACAATTTGCCCCGGCCCTGAAAAAACGCCTAAACCTACCTAGCAAGGGGTAGGGAAGTCAACCCCGGCTGCGAAAGATGTTCCCTCACCTGAAAAATCAGCTTGCGGGTGCTTTGCCCCTCCGGGAGAGACAGCCCGCCCCGCGAAATGGTATACCCTCCCTTATCACTCGCATAGTTCCCGGACGGCGGGACGTTTTTCTCCCTCCCCGTCCCCTGAAAATGGAGAATCCATGAAATTCGTCACTTTTTCCGTCGCCTCCCCGGCCGGTAATATTCATCGCGTCGGTGCCCTGAAAGGCCCCGCGGGAGAGCAAAAAGTGGTCGACCTCGCCCTGGCCTATGCGGCCCGCCTTCAGGCGGAGGACAGCGAACCCCGGTTCAGGGAATATGCAGACTTCCGCCTCCCCCAGGACATGGCGGAGTTGATGGCCGGCGGGCTGCCCGCACTCAATGCCGCCCAGCTAGCCTTGGAATATGTTGATTTTAAAGGAAATATCGACAAAGGCCCCAAAGGGGAGCAGCTCATTTATGCCCTGGCGGAGGTCCGGCTTCTCGCTCCTGTCCCGCGGCCCGTCTCCTTCCGGGATTTTCTCACTTTCGAGGAACACAAGGCCGCCGGGGCCCGGCGCCGGAATGCCACGGTTGATCCCCTTTGGTACGAAATGCCTTCCGCCTACAAGGGCAACCGTCTCACCCTCATCGGCCCGGACGAGGAGCTTCACTGGCCCCATTACACTGAAAAGCTCGACTACGAGCTCGAGCTGGGCATGTTTATCGGGAAAAGCGGGAAAAACATCCCCGAAAACAAGGGGATGGATCATATCTTCGGCTTCACGATCCTCAACGACTTCAGCGCCCGCGACATCCAGATCGAAGAGATGAAGCTCTGGCTCGGGCCGCACAAGGGAAAAGACTTCGGTTCGGCCATCGGGCCTTGTGTTGTCACGAAAGATGAGTTCGACCCCTCGAACGCCGCCATGATCGCCCGTGTGAACGGGGAAGAGTGGAGCCGGGGAAATGCGGGGAACATGCACTTTTCCTGGGGACGGGTAATCGAGCACGCCTCGATGGAGGAAGAACTCCTGCCCGGCGAATTTTTCGGCTCGGGAACCGTCGGAACGGGTTGCGGGGCCGACCTCGGCAAGTGGATACAGCCCGGTGATGTGGTCGAGCTTGAAATCGAGGGAATCGGCATTCTTCGAAACAAAATCGTTCGGGATCGCTAAATCGCAGCACCAGCCCCTCTTTGCTCATCCGGCTCATTTCATGCGTACCCTTGCCGTTTTCCATAATGACCGCCGCAGCCTGAAGGAAAACTGCGGCGACATCGGGGCGAAACAAATGGCTTCCCTGTGCGCCAGGCTGAAAAAATGTGCAAAGAGGATCGAATCGAAAAAGTCGTTCTGCTGCTCGAAAAACTTGAGCCAGAATTCGCCCATCTCAAAAAGCCGCCCGGCAAAAGACTGAGGCAAAACT
>JAQBZT010000190.1 GCA_027622355.1 bacterium
GAGAATGGTGCCACCGGCTTGGATGATGACGAAACGGTCACGCTGTAGGTCGAGTCCCACCGCGCCGGTGACGGCGCCCTCTTCGGTCAGAAGCTGGAAGATGAACAGATCTTCGATGACGCGGATGTTTCTACGGGTGGACCGTTTAATTTCACGAACGAGGGCCGTCTGGACTTTCTTGCCAGTGGTTTCATTGTAATGGACGCCTCGGTTGTATCTGAGGCCAGGAGAATTCAGCTGGTAAAATCGGCCGTCCTCCGTCTTATACCAGGACAATCCGTACCGTTCGAGATCGTAGACGGTCTTGGGGGCACCCCACGTGAATGTCCGGACCAGATCCTGATCGGCGAGAAAGCGGGAATAAATGACGCTGTCCTCAAAGTGGATTTGAGGAGAATCCTTGGGGTCCGCGTGCCCCAGCGCGGCGTCGTATACGACGCAGGCGAGATTCGTCGTGCCCGACTTGCCGAACACTCCCTTCGCCACGAGAATAACATCAGCGGAGTGCTCACTCGCCTCGATGGCCGCACGGCAGCCCGCAGCGCCAGTGCCGATGACGAGAACATCACAAGAATACCGCTCTTCTTCCATTTCAGGAGTCCCCATTGTCTTGTTTTTTCTTCGCCTGCAATGCGAGCCATACCCGCTCGGGAGAGAGCGGAAGTTCCTTGATTCGCACGCCCGTCGCCTGCGCCAAAGCGTTGGCGATGGCAGGCGAGGCTGCGATGTTCCCGCTCTCGCTCACCCCTTTTGCCCCGTAAGGACCAGGCCCCCCACCCTGCTCCAAAATGTCCGAACGGAACTCTTTTGGAAGATCCTCGAAGGTCGGAACTCGGTAGTCGATCAGATTCGGGTTAATAAGTTGGCCATCCTCGACGACCATCTCCTCGAACAGGGCCGCGCCGATACCCTGCATGGAAGCCCCCTCGTCCTGTGTCTCGACGAGCTCGCGGTGGATGGCGTAGCCCGCGTCGATCACCGAGGCGTAGCGGCAGACCTCAATCGCACCCGTGGATTCATCCACCTCCACCTCTGCCGCACCGACGGAAATCTCCCAGAAAGAGCGATCTCCCACCACGCCTCCCTCATCCTCCATGCGGACCATGCCATCGCCGCCAAGCTCACCCACAGGCATCCCGAAGTAAGCCTCAATCACCTCGCCGTAGGAGTGACCCTCCCCGTCCCGGAAAACCTGACCGTCGGCGACGGTGATTTTCTCCAGAGGCATGTCCCACAAATCGCCCGCTGCTTTTGCCAGTGCACTCCGAACATTGTCACACGCGCGCTTGACGGCCTGTCCCATTGAAACCGTCGTCCGGCTCATCGATGTAGCCTGATCATAGGGGCTGATCGCGGTGTCGGGAGGGCTGAGTCGGACCTTCTCCAGCGGAAGGCCGAGTTCCTTGGCCGCGATGATGCGCATGACCGTAAAAGCCCCCTGGCCCACCTCAACGCTTCCCATGAGGACCGTCGCACATCCGTCGGCGTGAAGCCGGATTGAAGCCTGAGAGACTGTTTGGCTTCCGCCACCATCCTTAAAGCCCATGGCAATCCCGCGGCCGCGCCGCTTGCCCGGGGAGGATTTCAGCGGAGCGTCCCAGCCCACCAGATCGAGCGCCCGGCCGAGGATTTCGTGGACATCGCAGTCCAGGGGACGTTTGCCGGGAACGTAGATATCTCCGCGGTTGAGGAGGTTTTTCTTTCGGATCTCCACCGGATCCAGAGCGAGTTGCTCGGCAATCATGTCCATCTGGGACTCACATGCCCATCCCACCTGTGGCGCTCCGAAGCCACGATAGGAACCGGAGGGGATGTTGTTCGTGTAGACGGCGTAGCAATCCACCCAGAGGTGGGGAATCCTGTAAGGACCTGGGGCCCGGTACCCGGCCTTGTTCGCCACCCGCGGACCGGTGTCGGCGTAGGCGCCCGTATCGATGATGATTTCAACCTTTTTCGCAACGAGCGTTCCGTCGCCCCTTACCCCCACACGGCTTTTCACCACGGCGGGATGGCGGGTGATCGACCGGAACATCTCCTCCATCGAGAGCTCGACCTTGACCGGCTTGCCCACTTTCCAGGCCAGTGCCACCGCGAGGGGCTCAGCCTTTGAGTAGGCTTTCGAGCCGAAGCTGCCCCCGATGTAGGGGACGATCACACGAACCGCGTTCACAGGAAGACCGAAGAGAAGGGCGATGTCTTTTTGGACCGGGAACGGATGCTGGGTGGAGGACCAGATGGTCACCTCGCCGGACTGAACCTGGGCGATGGATATGAAGGGCTCAAGAGGGACGGCATGGATGGCGGGGAGGCGGAAGGTGTCCTCCAGAACGAGGTCCGCCTCCTCAAATCCTTTTTCCACGTCTCCCTTGTCATAATGGTAGTGGTGGCAAATGTTGGTCCCAGGTCGGAACCGCAAGGTGTGGATGTCGGAGAAAAGAACTGAGGGCCGCATGGTCTCATGGACGATTGGGGCGTCCTCTTTCATCGCCTCTACAGGATCGAGGATGGGGTCCTCCTCTTCATAGTCCACATCGATGAGATTCAACGCCGCCTCGGCTACGGCCGGGTCCTTGGCCACGACCGCCGCGACAGGTTCCCCCTCATGCCGAACCACGTCGATGGCGAGGATGGGCTGATCCTTCATGGCCACGCCAAAGTAAGGATCCATCTCACGCAGATCGTCCCCAGTCAGGACCCCCGCCACGCCCGGCAACGAGGCGGCGGCCGACACATCGATGCTGCGGATCCTCGCCCGCGGAAGGGGGCTGCGCAGAACACGGGCGGTGAGCATGTCTGGAATGCACAAATCCCCCGTATAGGTCGCCTGACCTGTCACCTTTTCTCTGGCGTCTACGCGGAGCGGGTCGCTCCTATGGTTTTTATCCACCATTCATCTCCACAGCTGCCTTGCGGACTGCTTCGATAATCCGCCGATATCCCGTGCATCGGCATATATTTCCATTGAGTTGCCGGCGTATCGTCTCTTCATCTGGATTGTGCGTTTCCCGAAGCAAGGCCAGTGCGGCCATAATGAGACCGGAGGTGCAAAACCCGCACTGGAGTGCAAAGCAATCCACGAAGGCCTGCTGAAGGGGGTGGAGCTTGCCGTTCTCGGCCAGCCCCTCGATGGTTTCCACCTTCTTGCTCTCGATGTCGGCCGCCAGCATGGTGCAGGCGCTCACCGCCATGCCATCCACGAGGACGGCGCACGCTCCGCACACCTCCATGTCGCAAGATCGCTTGGCTCCCCTGAGTCCAAGCTCGTCTCGAAGAAAATCCAAGAGGAGGGTTTCGGGAAGAATCATCCTCTCATAGGCCTTTCCATTGACAATCGTCCGGAGGGGGATTTCCCTGATGGGTGGAACGCCGATGGGGCTCATTGTTGTTCCTCTCCAACTCCATTCAGGGCACGTCGCACCGCTCGGGCTGTAAACTCCGCCACCAGACCTCGCTTGTACTCGACCGAACCGTGGAGGTCGCTGATCGGATCCACGCCATTTGCCGCCAGAGCACCGACATCCCTGAGGTTGCCATCGAGGTCGGAATCGCTTTTGCCGCAGAGAGCCTCCTCCACCTCTCCCAACCGCCGGGCAGAGGGCTCGATGCAACCGACGGCCACACGGGCCTCTTCGATTCGGCCCGACTCACTCCGCCGGAGAAAAGCCGAAATGCCGAGGCTCGGCCGTTTATGTATTCCAAATTTCAAATAGGCACCGCTCCATCCATCGGAAAGTCGCGGTATCTCGATTGATTCGATAACCTCCCCGGGCCCGATGGCCGTCTCAAACGCTCCCGCCCAGAATTCCTCCGCTGGAACTTCGCGACTCCCTTTGGCACCCCGGATTCGGATCTTCGCCCCCCAAGCGATCAACAAGGTGGCCGGATCCGAGTGGGGCTCCGCAAACGCCAGATTCCCCGCCAGCGTACCTGTGTTTCTCACCCTCACATTCGCCACCTTGCCCTCCACCTCTGCAAGCAGTGAAAATTCCTCCCGGACAAGAGGAGAATTTTCCAGCTGGCGGTGGGTGACGCCGGAACCGATCACCAGAGCCCCGTCCCCCCTGCGGATTTCCAGACCAGCCAAGGATTTGACACCTTTGAGATCGACCAAATGCTCATATGAGGCAAAACCCTGCTTCATCAAGAGCAGGATCTCGGTGCCACCCGAAAACACCCGTGCGCTCTCGCCCTGCTTCTCCAGGAGTTGGAGCGCCTCATCCAGGGTGTCGGGGCGATGGAGCGTAAATGGCTGCATACGGGCTACGACTCACTTTCAATCATTTGCGCGAAAGAAGAAGTAAATTTCTCGAGACCCTCATGTACCTTGCGCTTCACCAGCCCCTCCCCGAGGGAGGCGATCTTTCCCCGGATTTCGGCATGGAGGCGAATTTCGACAGCCGTATGGTTGTCTCCTTCCGGCTCGAGACCAACGTCCGCACGCCAGCGTACCCGGGTTCCCAGCTTGTCGTCCGTTCCGCTGGCCTCGATGGCGAGACGGCGGTTTTCCTCGCTTTCGACGACATCAAGTTCCATCTTAATGCTCACCGAAAACGGCCCCACGCGTTCCACCACCGTGGCTCCGTAGCGCTTATTTGGCTCAATGACTTCAACCTTCTTGCATCCCTCGATGCATCCCGCTACCCCCTCGATGTTCCACAGGCCTTTCCAGACGGTTTCGGGGTCCCGATGAATCACCGCCTTCTTGTTAATATCCATTTCGTCTACACCCGAGATTAAGAAGCATCGATAAGATCACCTTCTTGGATGCGAGCTATCACCTGCGCCTTGATCGAATCCAGGCCGACCATTCGCTTCATTTCTTCACGGTGGAAACGGCCTTCTTTGCCGGAACGTTCCGCCCCTTCCTGTGTAAGGCGCCTCCGTCAACCCTCTCACCGGAAAATGAATTCGGCGACATCGAGCCGAGCATTTTGGAAAGCTCAGCCGCGCCGAGCAAGGCCGCCTTGCCAAGTACGGGCAATTGAGCTTCCGTGAACCGCTCGGTGGGACCGGAAATGCCCATTGCAGCCAGCACCTGACCACGATGGTCGAAGACAGGAGCCGAGATACCGGACACCTCCTCTCTCCATTCCCCTCGGCTGATGGCGAAACCCCTTGCACGGATTTTTCTGAGTTCGCTTCTGAAATCCTTCACCGTGCATATGGTTTTCGCGTTGAATCGCCTAAAACCCGCGAGGACGACTTCTTCCACATGGGCTTTCGAAGAATGGGCGAGGATAGCCTTCCCCGAGGCCACGCAATAAGCCGGCGCGCGGGCGCCCGTTCGTGAGACCAAGCGGATTGGCTGAGGGCTTTCCAGCGTCTGCACGTAGACTATTTCGACGCCGTCCAACATGGCGAGGTGAATCGTCTCTTGGGTCTCTTCCCACAAGCTCCGAAGAATTTCCCATCCCACCTCGGCGATATCGAGGTGTTCCAGTGCAGCCGCACTGAGATGGAGGATTTTAAGCCCGAGCTTGTACCGCCGGTTCTGGGGATCTTGCATGATATAGCCCCGCTCTTGCAGGGCGCGAAGGATCCGGTACTGCGTCGCCATCGGAATGTGTAGCAGAGCGTAGAGATCTTTGGCACTTAATTCTTTGGTGCGCGAAAAAGCTTCGAGGATGTCGAATGCCTTGTATAAAGCAGAAGGAGAGCCGCTCATATATATTCTCCATATTGATAATTAGTTTTCAGTATCAATAATTGTTAACCCCTGTCCTCTATTGTGTCAAGGGAAGATTCTTTCCTTGGAAAAGCGCATTCTGTGCCTACCTGTGCATGGTGAATTGATAATTTTAGATTGAATTGTAAAGGGCAGTCTAAAAGTGTACCGGCGGGGCGGCGCAATCGTGTGCCTGGCGAATTCTTAATTAAGCTGCAATCGGCGTCTGGAACAGGCCGCGGCAATGTGCCAGCC
>JAQBZT010000191.1 GCA_027622355.1 bacterium
CCGCCGTAGCCGGCCGCCATCTCGTTGTTGATGATGTCCCCCTCCTGGAGTACCCGGTCGGAGGGATTCGGGTTGCCGAATATCTGGGCGGGATTGCGCATCGGAGTGCTTCCGATGATGCAGAAATGCGGGTAGCCGCCCCCGTCGGAGACGGCGAAGTTGGCGCTGGCCGATAGCTGGCGCTCGGTCACGCCGGGCTTGGCGCGCTCGGCGACCGCCTCGAGCATCCGGTCGGCGAGGGCGCCCGCCTTGCGGACGAACTCGAGCTCCTCTGCGCTCTTGCGGTACCACAACTTGTGGAAGATGTCGGGGACAAGCGTAATCGCCGCCTTCGGCAGCCCCTCGGTCATGTCCTGATAGTAGTTGACCGGAATAAACTCCCCGCCCCAGCTCTCCATGTTGATGGAAGCGATCCCGATGTTCCCCGACTCCAGGCCGAGTTCCTTGATGCGGGCGACGATGGCCTTGCCGAAGCCGCCCGCCCCCATGACCGAGCGGACGTCCTTCAGGCCCGAGGCCTGCTTCCGGATGGCGAAGATGTGCGTCCCCGCCATCGGGAAGAGAAGGGTGGGCTCCCCCTTCGCGGGGAAAACCACGTAGTTCGCCACCGCCCGGAAATCCATGTGGCCCGAGAGCCAGACGACGCCGCCCCACATGCTCATCAGGTTGCAGCTTCCGCCGACGATCAGGCAATCCAGGTCCCGCTCTCTCAGGGCGGCGCGCAGGGCGTCGTGGCGCCTTTTGTATTCGGCCGGAGAGGGCGCGGGATAGACTACATCCTCGTACCACGGAGAATTTTCGAGATTTCCGAAAACTTTTCCCACATGGAGGTTACCGCAAACTTTCGAGAACTCGAACTCTCCCATTTCCTGCCCCCTTCCCCTGCAAAAACGGCCGGAAGAGTGAAACCGCCTCTTCGGCGACAAATATGAAAAATGAAACTCGGCGTGAGAAGGAACGATTATACGCGATCACCGCATGCCAGAGAACCCCGAATGCTTTGTTTTGCGGCCCGCGGACCGGAGATTTCCTTTGCTCTCCGGGTGGAGGTTTGGTAACTTGAGGCCGTCCAGTATTGAATCAACGAATGGGAAAATACGCTCCGGGCGCTTTCAACTCCCTCCGGAATGGGTGGCCGAATGGGGACGTACATACTCCGCAGGTGCCTCCAGGCCCTGATTGTGCTCAAGGGCGTTCTGGTCATCACCTTCTTGATGCTGCACATCACGGGCGATCCGGCCGAGGTGCTCCTCCCCGAGGACGCGGACGAGCAGCAAATCATCGAACTGCGCGAGAAGATGGGGTTGAACGATCCGCTCCTGAAGCAGTATGGCCGCTTTTTCGTCAGCGCCCTCAAATTCGAATTCGGCGAATCCTTCCGGCAGGGCGAGCCGGCCATGAAACTTGTCCTCGCGCACGTGCCGGCCACGGCCGAGTTGGCGCTCACGGCCATCGTCATCGCGCTGCTCATCTCCATACCGGCCGGGGTCATCTCCGCCACCCAGCGCAACAGTATCTGGGATCGGATCAGCATGTTGGGGGCCCTTCTGGGTCAATCCATGCCGAATTTCTGGCTCGGGCTGATTCTGCTCCTCGTCATCTCGCTCTGGCTCGACCTCCTGCCCTCTCACGGGCGGGGGACCATCGCCCACCTCATCCTCCCGGCGGTGACGGCGGGCCTGTACGCCACCGGCCGCATCACCCGCGTCCTCCGCTCGGGGATGCTCGAGGTGCTGGGGCAGGACTATGTCCGCACGGCGAGAAGCAAGGGCCTGTCCGAGACGCTCGTCGTCTACCGCCACGCTTTGAAGAACGCGGCCATTCCGGTCGTGACCGTGATTGGCCTGGAGCTGGGCCTTGTCCTCGGCGGCACCGTGGTCACGGAAATCATCTTCGCCTGGCCGGGCGTGGGACGCCTCACAGTGAACGCCATTTTGAACGACGATTTTCCGATCGTGCAGGCAGCGGTTTTCTTTCTGGCCTTTATATTCATATTCATCAACCTGATCGTTGACGTTCTCTACGCCTGGCTTGATCCGCGCATCAAGTACAGCTGAGGGACAAGATGGCAACGCAACAGCTCCAGGCGGCCCATATCGCGGCGACCGAAGCCCCCTCCGAGGAGCCCCCCGTATGGCGGCAGGTCCTCCACAGCCTCTCGCGCAACCCGGTGGCCTTCGCGGGCGCGATCATCCTCATCTTCATGGTTGTTATCGCCCTGGTTCCCGACTGGTTCGCCCCCTACAACCCCTTCGACCAGGACCCCCAGCTGGGGCCGAAGCCACCCTTCTTCCTTGACCCGGCGACGGGACGCTTCCACGTCCTGGGGACGGACGCCATCGGCCGCGACCTTCTGAGCCGGATTATCCACGGCGCCAGGGTTTCCCTCACCGTCGGCCTCAGCACCGTCTTTGTCGCCGGAACCATTGGCGTGCTCGTCGGTCTCGTTTCGGGCTACAACGGCGGCTGGACCGACACCATCTGCATGCGGATTGTGGACATCTTCCTGGCCTTTCCGTTCATCCTCCTGGCCCTGACCCTGATCGCCATCCTCCGGCCCAGCCTCATGATCGTGATTCTCGTCATCTCGATCCGCACCTGGATCGTCTACGCGAGGGTCGTGCGCGGCGCGGTGCTCTCCATCAAGGAACAAGAGTTCGTCGTCGGGGCAATGGCAGCCGGTCTCGGGCCCCTGGGGGTGATGTTCAAATACATTCTGCCGAACGCCCTTCCCCCGGCGATCGTCATCGCTACCCTCTCGGTCGGGCGGATGATCCTCATCGAGGCCTCGCTGAGCTTCCTCGGGCTGGGGGTGCCGCCTCCCTCTCCGACATGGGGAGGCATCCTGGCCGACGGCCGTCAATACATCGACACGGCCTGGTGGATCTGCCTCTTCCCCGGCATGGCCATTATGCTGACCGTCCTTTCCGCCAACCTGCTCGGCGACTGGCTCCGGGACTTTCTTGACCCCCGGCTCAAGACGCTCGAGTAACCCGGAGAAGCCCATGGCAAACCGCTCGTTCGCATCCGTCAGCAACGCGCTGCACCTGGGAGAAAACTTCCACCATCTCGAGGATGCCCCCTGGTACGGGGATTCCGTCTATCCGTCATTCTCGGAGACCGAATACCGCCGCCGCCACGGTGCGCTGCGCGAGGCGATGCGGGCGCAGGGACTCGACTGCCTCATCGTCCCCGGCAGCATGAACAACGCCAGCATGGGCTACGGGATGGTCTGGCTCACCGGCCACCTCGATGCCCGCGCCCTCGCCCAGTATGTCGTCTTCCCCCTCGAGGGGGAGCCCACCCTGCTCTGTTCGATGGGGGGCGCCCACATCTGGGCCACGCGCAAGGCGGTTTGCGTCAAGAACGTGCGGGCCGCCTCGGGCAACTTCGGCAACGCCATGGCCGAGTGCATCCTTGGACTCGACCTCGCAAGGGGCCGCATCGGCCTGGCGAGCGCCAATTCCGAGGGCAGGGCGAACGAGTACCTTCCCGCGAACTACTACCTTGACCTCAGGAAACAGCTCCCGGAGGCCGAGCTTCTATTCATCCCCGAAATCCTCCACCCCCTCATGATGATCAAAAGCGAGGAGGAGCGGGCCTACGTCCGCAAGGCGGGTGCCCTGTGCGACCGCGCGATCGAGGCCATCGCCGGCCGCGCCGCTCCCGGCGTGGCCGAGTATCAACTGGCGGCCAGCGCCGCCTTCGCCATCCAGGACGGAGGCGGCTACGTCCACCTCAACATCATCGGCTCCACCGCGATGCAGGCGCCGGCCCTCCCCTTCGGCAACCCGCGCCCCTCGGGCCGCACCCTCCGGCAGGGGGATGTGGTCCTCAACGAGCTGGCGGCCGGCTACTTCGGCTACACCGCCCAGATCGGCGCCCCCATCTGTCTGGGGTCCCCGAGCGATGCCATGCGTCGCCTCCACGAGGAGGTTGCCATCCCCGTCTTCGAGCGGATCGAGGCCTGCCTCCATCCCGGCGGGACGGTGGAAGAGGTTCAGGAGGCGGGACAATTCATCCTGGAGAAGGGCTATACCTCCCGGCCCACCCTCATCCACGGAATCGACATCGTCACCTGCAGCCCCCTGGTGGAAGTGGCCCATATCCGGGCAAAAGAGGCGGATCGGATTTTCCGCCCCGGAATGGTTATAATGTCCGAACCGAATCCCATAACGCCGGACGGACGGCTCGGCAGCTTCATCGGCCGGACATACATCATCACCGAGAATGGCCATGAACGGGTGACGAACTGTCCCCTGGAGTTAATTTCGATCTGACCCACGGAAGATTCATGAAATCATACAGTCCCCCAAGGCGGCTCACCGCCGCGGCAGACCAAGAGGAGGAGACCAGATGAAACGCACTTTGGGTTTGGCGGCAGCCATCATTCTCATTGCCGCATCCTTCGTCCACGCGGCACCGAAGGACGCCACACTCACCATCGGATTCAAGTTCGAAACCCCGACGATGGATCCGCACACCGAGAGTTCGCAGGTATCGAACATGCGGAACCGCTGGGTCTTCCAGACCATCATGCACCGCACCCCCGAGGGAAAGCTCATCCCCCTTCTGGCGGAGAGCCACAAGTGGGTGGACGCCAAAACCCTTGAGATTACCCTCAAGCCGGGCCTCAAGTTCTCCAACGGCGAAGACGTGGACGCCAAGGCCGTCCAGTACAGCATGCGCCGGGTCTTCGACAAGAAGCTCAAGTCCCGCCAGACGCGGCGGATGCGCGTCATCAAGGGCGATAACGCCGTCCAGATCGTCAGCAAGTACGTGGTGCGCTTTAACCTCGCCTTCCCGGATGTCGGCTTCCTCAACCGGCTCGGGAACGTCGGGGTCATCGTCCCGCCGAAGTATTACAGCGAAAACCATCACCGCCTCGGCTATCTGGCCACTCACCCGATCGGGAGCGGCCCCTACGTCTTGAAGGAGTGGGTCCGCGACGATCACGCTATCTACGAGGCCAACCCGACCTTCTGGGATCCGCAGTACCCGAAAGTGAAGCGGGTGGTGGCCAAGATCATCCCCGACGCCACCGCCCGCGTCGCCGCCCTGATCAAGGGCGAGGTGGATGTGATCTTCACCGTTCCCCAGCCCATGTGGGGCCGGATCAACCAGAGCGGCAAGGCCCGCGTCATCTCCAAGCCGAGCATCCGCATCTTTCGGATCGGCATGTACCAAAAGTGGGGCGGCATCCTCGGTAACCAGAAGGTGCGCCAGGCCATCGCCCACGCCGTGGACCGCAAGGCCCTTCGCTCCGTCCTGGCCGGGAGCGCCGATGAGGCCACAACCGCCCTCCATCCCTGGACCGAGGGCTACGTGAGCCCCGAGGAGTTCCCCTACCCCTATGAATACAACCCGGCGAAGGCGAAGCAGCTCCTCGCCGAGGCGGGCTACCCCAAGGGAATCGACATTGACCTCATCGCCAACACGGGTGCCTACCTCAAATCCAAAGAGGTGGCCGAGGTGCTCACCGGCATGCTCAACAAGTCGGGCATCCGGGCGAAGCTGGTTTCCCTCTCCAACCGCGGCTTCCGCAACGCCTTCCGGAAAAACCGCAATAAGCCGAGCAAGGACTTCAAGCCCTTCCTCTTCTTCCAGTCCTTCGGCGGCGGCGGCGGAGACTCCGACCTTCAGCTCGGCGCCCTCTTCGGCTGCAAGGGTGCCTGGAGCGGATGGTGCGACAAGGACGGATACGCCCAGAAAATGATCAAGAAGGCGTCCTCTTCCACCGACTACAAGGAGCGCCACGAGATTTTCGCGGAAATTTCCAAGCGGATGACGAATGTAGTGGCCGTCATTCCCCTCTATCGTCTCCATGCGACATTCGGCCTGGGCAACAAGGTCGACTGGGACCCCCGCGTGGACG
>JAQBZT010000192.1 GCA_027622355.1 bacterium
TCCCGACGGACAAGCCTTTCTCCAAACTCTCCAGAAAGCACCGCAATCTTCTTTTCTTCGGCACCGGCGGCGCGGCGCTCAAGGTGAGGCACAAGACCGCCGGCAAGCGCACCCGTCGCAGGGAGCGCCCCTTCGCGGGCATCGTGGAGGAGCTGACGAAACGCTACGAAAAGACCAACAGCGAAGATCTGCACATCGAGTACGAGCAGTACATGAGCGCGCTGCCGTGCGAGGGCTGTGGCGGCGCCCGCCTTCGTCCCGAGAGCCTCTCGGTTATTTTCGATGGGAAGCACATCGCCGAGGTGTGCGCGCTCTCCATTCAGGAAGCCCGGATGTTTTTTGCCCAGGCTGCCGAGCGGCACGCCGAGGAGCCCGCGGCCGAGCGGATTCTCAAGGAAATCAACGAGCGGCTCGAGTTTCTCTCTCGCGTGGGACTCGACTATCTGACACTCGATCGACCCGCCGCCACGCTGGCCGGCGGAGAGGGCCAGCGCGTGCGCCTGGCCAGCCAGGTGGGCGCCAGCCTCGTGGGGGTGCTCTACATCCTCGATGAGCCGAGCATCGGACTCCACCAGCGGGACAACCGGCGCCTTCTGGATACCCTCCGCCAGCTCCGCGACGCGGGGAACACGGTGATCGTGGTCGAGCACGACCGGGAAACCATCGAGGGAGCTGACTATGTCGTCGATCTCGGTCCGGGGGCCGGAGAAGCGGGCGGCTACCTCGTCACGGCGGGAACCCCGGATGAGGTGAAGAAAAATCCCGATTCCCTGACGGGTCAGTATCTCGCCGGGCACAAATCCGTCTCCCTGCCGGAGACGCGCCGGAGCCCGAACGGCAAGTGCTTGATCATCCGTGGGGCGGGTGCCCACAATCTGAAGAACATTGATGTCTCCATTCCGCTCGGCTTGCTCGTCTGTGTCGCCGGAGTGAGCGGAAGCGGGAAGAGCACCCTGATCGAAGAGGTGCTCTACCGCGCCTTGGCCCGCAAGCTCTACCGCGCGCTGGCCTCCCCGGGGGCCCACCGCGAGATCGAGGGCACGGACCAGATCGACAAAGTGATCGACATCGATCAATCCCCCATCGGCCGCACCCCCCGGAGCAACCCCGCCACCTACACGGGCGTCTTTACCCTCATCCGCAGCCTGTTCACCAAGGTCCCCGAGGCGCGCAAGCGGGGCTACCAGCCCGGCCGCTTCAGCTTCAACGTCAAGGGCGGCCGCTGCGAGGCCTGCCAGGGGGACGGATACATCCGGATGGAGATGCACTTTCTCCCCGCGCTCTACGTCCAGTGCGGCGAGTGCCGGGGAAGCCGCTTCAACCGCGAGACGCTCGATGTCCGCTTCAAGGGCCATTCCATCGCCGATGTGCTCGACATGACGGTGGATCATGCCGCCGAATTCTTCGAGAACATCCCCGCGCTCAAATGGAAGCTCAAGACGCTTCAGGATGTAGGGCTGAACTACATCCGCCTCGGCCAGCCCGCCACCACCCTCAGCGGGGGCGAGGCCCAGCGCCTCAAGCTCTCGAAGGAACTCTCCCGCCGGGCGACGGGCCGGACGCTCTACATCCTCGATGAGCCGACGACAGGGCTTCATTTTGCCGACATCGAAAAGCTCCTGGCCGTTCTTCACCAGCTGGTCGAGCAGGGCAACTCTGTCATCGTCATCGAGCACAATCTCGATGTCATCAAGGCGGCCGACTACATCATCGATCTGGGGCCCGAGGGAGGTGATGCGGGCGGTTATCTCATCACGGCCGGCACGCCCGAGGAGGTGGCGGCTGCGGAGGATTCGCACACGGGCGCCTTTCTCCGCGAGGCGCTGGCGGAAACGCCGCGGGGAGCGGCGGGATGACGGATGCGCAGACGCGGCGCCTCGTGCTCTGGATCGAGTACGACGGCACCGATTTCAACGGGTGGCAGGTCCAGCCCGGACAGCGCACGGTCCAGAGCGAAATTGAGGCCGCCCTCTCCAAGATGTGCAATGAACCTGTCCGCATCGTCGGCTCGGGACGCACCGACTCGGGAGTGCACGCGCTGGGCCAGGTGGCCCATTTCAACGCGCGCTCGGCGATTCCGCCCTTCAAGTTCGCCCTCGGCCTGAATACCCTCCTCGCTCGGGACATCTCCATCACCGACTGCCGGGAGGTGTACACCCCCTTTCACGCCCAGCACGACGCCCTTCGGAAAACCTATCGCTACCGCATCCTGTTCCGCCGCCGGCCGAGCGCACTGCGCCGACACTGTACGTGGCACGTCAAATCGCCGCTCGATATCGCGGCTATGCAAAAGGCCGCGGAGATTTTGCAGGGAGAGCGTGATTTCGAGAGCTTCCGGGCGGAGGGGACGCCGGTTGAGTCCACCGTGCGGAACCTGGAGCGCCTGGAGGTGAGGCCGGTGGAGGATGAACTGCACATCGAGGCGACGGCGAACGGCTTTCTGCGCCACATGGTGCGCAACATCGTCGGCACCCTGGTGGAGGTGGGCCGCGGCGACCGGACGCCCGGCTCGATGGCGGATCTTCTCGGAGCGCGCGACCGGAAGCAGGCCGCCCCGACGTGCCCCCCGCAGGGCCTGACTCTCGTGTGTGTGGACTACGGAGAGAAAATGCCGCCTGAAGCGCCGCCCGATCCTTCCGAGAAAAAAGGTTGACGGAAACCCCGCCGTCTCGTATGTTGGCGGCTGGTTTTGACGGGAGAGGATAGAAGATATGTGCGTTTGCGTGCGGAAAAGGGGGGTCTGGCCCTGGCGATGCTGGAGAGAGACTCGTGGGGGAGGTCCGCCCGGACGCGCGTAGTTCCGATCGTTTTGATTGAATCATCGGATGCCATGGCGGACCTGAAGTTCCGCCGTGGCATTTTTTTTGAAAGGAGCGGGCGATGAAGCCCGCGCGGAAGCGATGAGCGCAACGGCATGCACGCCCAGCCTCGAGGAATTTCTCGGACTGGCGAAAGAAGGAAACGTCATTCCGGTCTATCGCGAGGTGCTGGCGGACCTCGAGACGCCGGTTTCCGCCTTCTTGAAGATACAGGACGGCCCCTATTCGTTCCTGCTCGAGAGCGTCGAGGGCGGCGAGAAGTGGGCCCGCTACTGCTTTCTGGGGAGCCGGCCCGCCGCCGTGTTTGAGAGCCGGGGAAGAGCGGTCCGGATCGAAAAAGGAGGGAAGAGCAAAACCATCGAGACGCACGATCCCCTCGGGGCGCTCCGCGATCTGCTCGCTGCCTACCGGCCGGTGCAACTGCCGGGCCTGCCGCGCTTCTGGGGCGGCGCCGTCGGCTACTCCTCCTACGACATGGTCCGCTTCATCGAGAAGCTCCCCGATCTGGCCGAGAACGATCTCGATATGCCCGAGAACGTCTACATGATCACCGATTCGATGGTAATCTTCGATCATGTGGCCCAGAAGATGAAAGTGGTGGTCAACGCCTTTCTGGAAGGCGCCGACCCGGTGGCCGTCTACGCGGATGCCGTGCGGAAGGTGGATGCGCTAATCGGGAAACTGCGCGCGCCGGCCGCGGCCCCGCCTCATACCCCGGAGACGCCGCCCGCAAAGGAGTTTTCAGGCGAAGCGGTTCCCGGCGTCCCTGGCTTCTATTCTTCCTTCTCGAGGGAGCGCTTCGAGGCGGCGGTGGCCGAGACGGTGGAGATGATCCACGAGGGCGAGGCCATCCAGGTGGTGTTGGCCCAGCGCCTCGAAAGCGCGCTTGATGTCCACCCTTTCGCGATCTACCGGGCGCTCCGGACAGTGAATCCCTCGCCCTATATGTTTTATCTGACGCTGGGGAAGACCAGCCTCGTCGGGGCCTCGCCGGAGGTGCTGGTCCGGCTGGAGGGGGAGCGGGTCGAGGTGCGCCCCATCGCCGGGACGCGCCGTCGCGGCAAGAATGAGGCGGAAGACGCCGCCCTGGCCGAGGAGCTTCTGGCCGACGAGAAGGAGCGGGCCGAGCTCATCATGCTGGTCGACCTGGGCCGCAACGACATCGGCCGGGTGTGCCGCCGCGGGACGGTCCGGGTCACGGAGCAGATGGTGATCGAGCGCTACAGCCATGTCATGCACATCGTCAGCAACGTGGTGGGCGAACTTGAGGAGGGGAAAGACGCCTTTGATGTCCTCCGGGCGACCTTCCCGGCAGGGACGGTCTCCGGGGCGCCCAAGGTGCGGGCGATGGAGATCATCGAAGGTTTCGAGCCTGTCCGCAGGGGCCCCTACGCCGGGGCGGTCGGGTACTTCGACTTCGGCGGCAATATGGATACCTGCATCGCCATTCGCACGCTCTTCGCCCGCGGAGGGAAGCTATATCTCCAGGTCGGGGCGGGCATCGTGGCGGATTCGAGGCCGGATTTCGAATACGAGGAGACGATGAACAAGGCCCGGGGAACGCTTCGTGCGCTGGAGCTGGCGCGCGATGGTCTTCTCTAGGGGTCGGAGTCACGGATATGCCGCGCGTATTGATGATCGACAACTATGATTCGTTCACCTACAACCTGGTCCAGTATCTCGCCGAGCTGGATGCCGAGGTGACCGTCTGGCGGAACGATCAGTTTGCGCTGGAGGATGTGGCGCCCCTCTCGCCCGACATCATCGTGATTTCGCCGGGGCCGAGCCGCCCTGAGAACGCGGGCCTCTCGATGGGGGTGGTCGAGCGCTACGCGGGGAAAATCCCGATTTTCGGGGTGTGCCTGGGCCATCAGGTGATCGGAGCCGTCTTCGGCGGAAAGATCATCCGCGCCGGCCAGATCATGCACGGAAAAACATCGCAAATTCAACATGATAGCAGAGGTATCTTCAAGGGGCTCTCCAACCCCTTTTCCGCTACCCGCTACCACAGCCTCGTGATTGAGCGGGCTTCGGTTCCCGATCGGCTCGAGGTTTGCGCCGAGGCCGACGATGGCGAGATCATGGGAGTGCGCGTGCGCGATCTTCCGGTGGCGGGCGTGCAGTTCCATCCCGAGTCCATCCTGAGCCCGGAGGGAAAAGCCCTGCTGCAAAACATGCTGGGAGATGGGTTGAAACATGTCTGAGCGAAGGGAACGGGGGAAAGCCGGGCGGTTTTTCACCGCGGCGTGCATGGCCATTCTGCTGGGTGCCGCGGCGGGGATTTTTGCGTCCGCGGACGCGGCCCTGCCGGGTTTGCCGAATTTGACTTCGGCGGCCGTTTCAACTCAAGAGAAAACACCCGGGGCGAAAAATCCGGCGCCGGTCAAGGTGAAACCCGATGCGCTGAGCCG
Source organism: bacterium (assembly GCA_027622355.1). Lineage (NCBI taxonomy): Bacteria > bacterium. The sequence continues at coordinate 5,231 of JAQBZT010000192.1, forward strand.
TTCGGCAGAGATTATCGGGAAGAAGGCGGAGGAGTCGAAATTTTTTTGGGAGCGCTCCCTCCTGCTCAAGCGCTCGGAGACCCTCGTTAATCTGAGCGACGTTCGCGGCGTGTGGGAAGATTTTCTTTTTCTTTTCCTGGCCTGGCGCGAATTTGTCGCAAGCGTGTCCGATCACTATTTCCAGCTTACGCCCGCGCAGGTTACGCGCATCGTCAGCCAAAGCTTCGGGTCGTTTTTTCTCCTGATCCTCTTCTACGTGCTCGGCCGCTGGTTCCGCCGCTGGTTTAACGCCCTGATCGGGAGGCTTCCGGAAAAAACGGCCGACGCCCGGCTCCGCGCGACGCAAGAGGGGCTCCTCCGGTTGGCGCTGGTCACGATTCCGAAGCTGTTCTTCCTGGCGGCTATCCTTATCTCGATAGAGGTTTTCGATTTTGTGGAACCGCATTTGGAAGATGCGCTTCAAAGTGCGGCGGCGGTCTTCATCGGCGGGTTTGCCTTTTATGCCTTTTTGCGAGTTCTGATCCGCGATCTGCTGCTTCCGGCGGCGGAGGAGGCAAAACCACCCTTTGGCATCTCCCATGAGACGGCG